>CAZIAA010000069.1:0-7631 GCA_964537365.1 uncultured Sandaracinobacter sp. | reverse complement strand
CACGACGCCGCCGGCGCGCTCTATCGGCCTGCCACGGCCTCTGCGCGGGTCAGCCATCCATCCGCCGCGCGCATCAGCCCAACCGCCGCCGCCTGGCGGGGCAGGGGCGCCACCGGCGGCACCCATCGCTGCCGCGATCGCGCGAACCATCGGTCGATGCCCTCGACCGCCCGCGGCGTGCCGCGCGCCATCGCCCGGCGCTTGCACTCATCCGCACCCGGATCCAGCAGCACAATGCGCCCACCCAATTGCGCCCGCCACCAACGCCGTTCGGCTGGCGCGGGCGCCGAAACGATGAACCACGCCCGCCCAGCCGTCGCACTGGCCAGCGCTTTCAGCCTGGCATTGCGAATGCGTATGGCCTGCTTCAACGTCGCCCGATCCAGATCGGCAGCCCAATGTTCATAGCCCGGCTGCACGCCGATCAGGATATCATCCAGCGAGATCACCACATCGCCCGGCCGCGCGTGCTGCTGCACATAGGTTGTCTTGCCTGATGCCGGCGGCCCGCACACAATCACCAGCGGCACCGCCGATGGCTGCAACCAGGTCGGATAAAATTCCGCCGCACCATCATTCGCCCGGTCGCGCGCCGTCTTGGCCGCATGGCAGGCGCGGCACAGGCATTGCACATTGTCGTCGGTATCCGTGCCGCCGGCATGCAGCGGCACGATGTGGTCAACCTCCTCGGCCGCCACCGGCCGGGCAGAGGTCGAGCAATGTGCGCACAGCGGCCGGCGCTGCAACCGGCGCCGACGCATCGCCATGCCTTTGCGCCCGCGGACGCGCTTGTCCGCCGATGATCCCGCCGGCCGATATCGACGGGGCAGGGCCATCACGACCTCCACAAAAACAAAGCGCCCGCAGGGCTTGACCCTCGGGCGCAACTGTAAACTCTGCCATTTCTTAACCTTTTCAACGCGGCTGGTCAAGTCACCACATCGGCCCGATCCAACTGCATCGCGGCCATGTGCACATGCCGCGCCAACTGCCATCGCGCCATGTCGCGGCCATCGGCCGGAAACAGCGCCACGGCCAATTGGTCGATGCTTTCAAAATCCCCGGTCACCGGATGCCCGAACAGCAATCGATCCAGCACCAATAAATGCACCCGGCCAACTCTGGCCCGCAGCCGCCGCAATCGACCGCGCGCCAGCAGCACCGGCGGACTGACCACCGCCACATCGGCCGCGCTACCGCCATCACGCGCCAACAGGCTGCGCACATGATCCAGGCCCGCCAACTCAACCAATTCTTCATAGCGCAGCACCGCGCCATAATGGACGCCGGCCCAGCGGCGCACCAACAAGGCCCGCCGCGCCGCGCGATATCGAGTCATGCGCGTCGACTGCCCATCCGCCACCACGCTTTCGGCGATCAGGTCACCGTGGCGCTGGCGCTCAAGGGTCGGCTGTCCGGCTGGCGGCAGTTGCAAATCCCGCGCGGGTCGCACCCGCGATTTCCGGCGTCGGCTCACACCCAGCCGTTTTTCTTGCACAGCGCGGCATAGTCCGCGCGCAGGGCAGTCAGATCATTCGCCGCCTTGTCGATGCGGGCGGATATCGCCGCCAGTTGCGATGGCTGCGCCAGTGGCCCGAAATATTCTTCCCGGATCTTGCGAACAAATGCCTCCGACGTGTCGATTTCGTCGGCAATCGACTTGTCGGACCTGCCCGGCCGAAAAGCCTTGGCCTGTTCGTCGTAATAATCTTCCAGCGCCAGAATGGTCTGGCGGTGAATCTTCCCGGCCCGCGCGGGCGCGGCAGGCGCTTCGGTTTCTGGCATATCTTTCATCTCTCCCCGATCGAACGGCTGCGGGTTACCTGCGGCGGCGCGGCCACCAACGCACGCCGGACAACGCGCGGCCTTGCCCAACGTCCAGCCAGCCTGGGTGAATTTCCGCAGCACCACGTCAGGCGGCGGCGTTTGCACAAAATCGATTTCCCGCTTTGCGCCACAGGATTTGCACACCGCGCGAAAAACCGGCCCCCCGGCGCGGCGCAGCGCATCCAGCGGGAATTTCCGGCTGGCGTGATATTCAAAGCCCATCAGGCCGCCCGCACCATCGTCTGCGCCAACGCCACCACGCGGCGCCGCAGTTCATCGCTCGCCTCTGCCATGGATTCCGGGCTCTCCATCCGGCCCGACGTCGGATATTCGACTTTCGGCCGCGCCATGGTCAATTGCGCGGCAATTTGCCCGGCCAGATGCCGGCGGCGCGACACAATCGCCTGGGCACCGCGGCGCAGGCTGGAAATAGTCTCGCGCCAACTAATGTCACCGCGCATCTGCGCCCGCACGATCTCATCTTCGGCCGTGGTCCATGGACGGATTTTCGACTGAATATAGCCAACCCGATGTCGCACACTATTTTTCGTCCGCCCCAATGCTTTTGCCATTTCGGCAACAGTGCGCCCGTCAGCGCGCAGTCGGATCAGCCGTTGCGTTTCCGCCACGGTCCATTTGGGCCGCGGCGACCTCATGCCGCCACCCGCACAACCAGATCGCCAGCCGCATGTTCGATCGCCGACGCCAGATTGTTGCGCAGCCAGTCAGCCCGAAAAGCGCTTCCGGCGGTCAGCACCAGTTCGTCGCCCTCGATGGCAAATCGGCAAGGCGCAACCCAGCTGCGCCAACTGCCGTCATTGCCATGCCGACGGGCCATGATATCGCGCAGCATCATCTTGATTTCCCGCGCTTCCGGGCTGGCGTCATCGGCAATTTCGGCGGGCTCCAGCGCGTCGGCGGCACGCTCCCCGGCGTCACTCTCGGCCTGTGGCCGGATCCCCGCGGCAATCCATCGTTGCACTTCGACCAACGACGACAACAGCCACTTTGCCCAGGTCGCCGGCCAATCGCTGCGGCGGCTGGTGGCGTGGTGCGCCCGAAACTTCGCCTCGATGGCGTCAAATGCCCAGGTCGGCCAGCCGCCCACCATCTTGCGAACTTCCGGCGGCAATTCGTCCAGCTCCGGCCGGACCCAGCCGGCGGGCAGGGCGGTTGCCGGATCGGCTCGCTTGCCCTTGCCCTTTTTTTCGGATTGCGGCTGTCGCGCGCCCGCGCGCTCCGAAAGTTTATCTTTCGGAGATTGAGGGTTAATTGATGGTTTGGGTGCATCTGCTGCGCCCCCGCCGGCATCCGCTGCCGGGGTGCACGTCCTGCCGGGGTGCACCTGCTGCGCCCCTGCTTTTTCCCGACCATCGGTTATTTCATCATCATTACAATTACTTACATCACTTTTATCGGTGCTGCTCGGGCTGTCGACCACGGGGGGTGCATCTGCTGCCGGGGTGCACGTCCTGCCGGGGTGCACGGTGTAAATGACCCCTTTTCCAGGCCGCTCACGGCGTGACAAATGTCCGCCATCAACCAACTGGCTGATGGCGTTCTGCACCGCGCGCAGTGACAAAGAGCATTTTTTCACCAGCGATTGCGTGCCGGCCCGCTTGGATCTGACCGGCAGCCAGGTAATGCCATCGTCATTGGCCGCATCCGCCAATGCCAACAGCACCATTTTTTCGGTGGGCGGCATATCCATGCGCCAGACCTCGCTCATCAGCGCTATGCTCATGATTCAGCCTCCTTGATTGTCGGTTCGATGATCGGGCGGGCTTCGGTCAGCCAGGCTTGCCCGGCGCGCGTGCGCACAAACGCCGCGATGGTCGATTGCAAGGCCGCGCGGGCTTCCGCCGCGGTCAGATGCTTGTCGACCGTCAGCCAGCGATATTCGTCCAACAGGTGCGGCGGGCACCACGCCAGCCGACGATTCAATTTGCGCGCCGGCGCCCGCTCGCTTGCCCGCCGCGTCATTCGGCGGCCTCGCTGACGCAGACATCGGCAAACAGCGCGCCGTCGCCTTTGATCCGCTTGCGCGCGATTTCGGCGTATTCGGGGTTCAACTCGATCAGAATGGCATCGCGACACAGCCGGTCGGCCACCAGTGCCGTCGTTCCAGCCCCGCCGAAAGGATCGAGCACCATGCCGCCGTCCGGGCATCCGGCCATGATGCACGGTGCCACCAGCGCCGGCGGGAATGTCGCAAAATGCGCGCCGGGGAATCCGCGCGTTGCGATCTCCCACACTTGCGGCGGCACAATGGGTGACAGGTCCGGCTCGTAATTGCGCAGCAATCGTCCGTTTGCCTGCTGCTCGGCCTTGGACATTGCATCCCAGAGGTCATTAAACCCGGCGTGCCGGCGCGAATGTCCGCGCTGCTTGTCCGTTCGAATATTGCCAACGGTCGACCGCTTACGAACTCCATCGCCGTCTGATCCAGGATAACCGTTGCTGACCTCAACTCCGGCCGGCGGCATCCGCACCGCCACACTGTCGTAATAACTCTTCGCTGATTTCGTCAGCAGGAAAATCTTTTCATGCGCCGTGCTCGGCCGGTATCGCCCGCTGCTGTCCGGCATCGGGTTTGGCTTGCCCCACACGATTTCCGACCGAACCCACCAGCCGTCTTCCTGCAGCGCAATCGCCAGCCGGTTCGGAATCATGCACAGGTCCTTGGCTTTCAGGGCACCGCCCACCGTCGACATGGGCTTGTCGCGAAATGTGCGATCATCCCGGCCCGCAGCCTTGACCGCGGCGGCGCTGCGTCCATTCGGGGTCGAGGCATAGCAATCACCATAATTGAGCCAAAGCGTCCCCGCCGGCCGCATCACCCGCCGCACCGCATCGAACACCCGGACCATCACGTCCAGATGTTCGGCCAGCGTCGGCTCCATGCCGATCTGGCCATCGACACCATAGTCGCGCAGGCCCCAATAGGGCGGGCTGGTCACCACGCAATCGACGGATTCCGCCGGCAATTCCGCCAGCCGCTCGAATACATCGCCGATCAGGATTTCGACGGTCACTTTGCACCACCGGCTTCGGCCAAAAGCACCATGCGGCATGCGCTGTCTGGCAATCCACTCATCCGCGCCACCAGACGAACGGCTGCTGGATCATCCCATTGCAGGCCTTCGCGCAGCGCCTCGCGGGCGTATTTTGCCGCCAGCTGATCACGCAAAAATTTCTGGCTTCGCGGCGCTTTCACAGCCACCCCCAATCATAGAGCGCCGCGATCGCTTCATCGGCGGATCGCACTACCGCCAGCCGCACACCACGTTCCTGCAGCCATGCGTGGCAAGCGCCCTGCGCCGCCGAAACCTTGCCGCCGCGCGCGCGTTTTACCTCCAAGAACCCGACGCCGCCGCGCGAAATGCCATATGGCAGGCCGATCACGCCCAGATCTGGAAAGCCAGGCACCAGCCCGTCGCCGCGCAAGGCCCGCATCTGCCGGGCGCGGGATTTCGGATCGCCGGCCAGCTGCGCGCCATTCGGAATGTGGAATGTGCCAAAGCCGAACGCGCCCAGCATTTCGCGAATTTCGCGCTGCACCGCGCGTTCCAAAGGCACCGGCACTGCCACCGGCCGCACCCGCCGCGCCGAAACCGGACGGCGCGATGATCCCGGCAGGCCCTTCATGCCGCCACCGCCCGGACGATCCACGCCACGCCATCCATGATGAGTGACACGGCCGCGAGCGCAATGAGCCAAAAAAGCCCGCCGCCAAGGCACTGCCTGCCGCGCCAAGTGCCATAAAACCAGATGTTGCCAGCAACGCCGACACACATGGCGCCCACGCCGGCAAATGCCAGAACAGCCGATATGCCGTTAATGACGATAAGTGCCTGGCTCACGACGCCACCGCCTTACTCCGGCGATCCGAAAAACAGCGGCAATTCCGTTTCCGCCGCCGCCCGCTCGCAGCCACGCCGAAAGGCATCGTCAAAAACGAAATCCGCCCGATACAGCTCAAAGAAAAACAGCAACCCGGCGCTGCTCTTGCGATAGCGCAGCCGCGCGCCGATCCTGTATGCCGCGTCATGCCGAAAAACCGGGATGGCCAGCAAAAACACGCTCGGCACTTTCAGCTTTTCCCCGGCGGCGTCGGCGTGCTCCGACCGGAACATCAATTCGCCTTCCCCGGTCGAAAGATTGATGACCGACGTCAGAACCGAGGATTCATTGACCGTCAACCCGCGCGACAATTCCACCAGCCGCTCGGGCGATGCCACCGCCGACGCGCCGCCGGCCAATTTGATGAACTTGCGCAGATCCTCGGGCAGGTCATCATCGCCGGTGTAAGGCAAAACGTCGACGATCCGATTTTCCAGAAAGGCGGCGAATTCGATCATCGGCATTTTCTGGCCATTGGCGCCCATCCATGCCTGCCATTCGTCCGACAGCGGGAACGCGTGTTCGCCGCGATGCCGGCCAAAATCCGGATAGGTGTCCGCACCGCGCGGATGGTAATCCAGCACGCTGGTGATCGACGGGTTTTTCCGATCGTCATTGGCAAACAGCGCGGATTCCGGGCTGCTGAACCGATTGGCGTGGTCGATGAAGCTGTCCAGCGCGGTAAATGTCGCCGTCCCCGCGCGAAAACGCGGCCGGCCCAAATAATCATCCGCCAGTTCGATCGGCAGTTTTTCGATGGCATCGCCATTGCGCACCACCGGAAACATGGTCTGGCTGATCGGATCCCAGGCGCGCAGAATTTGCACTTTCTGCCCGGCGGCCACAAGTTCGCGAATTTCGGCGATGCTGGCGCCGGTTGCCAGCCGGCCGCTGTCGGCATCCGTCGGGCGGGGCGCTTCGGCGGAATCTATATTGTCATCTGTCATGTCGTTTTCCTTTTTCGGCTGGGGGTCAGGCGTCACGCACCGCGGGTGCATGGTCGCTGTCGCGCAGCGGCTGGGCGCTGCTGCTCACATCGCGGATGCCGAAAAGCTCATGCTGGCCGGGGCGCACGCGGGTGAAGCGATTGTCGGGGGTCAGAAACAGGATGGATTTCGCCCGCACATCGGGCGGCAGGCTGGATTTGAATGCGCTTTTGATCGCGGTCACGCCGCCTTCCTGCACGAAATCCAGCGTGATGGTGAATTTCGCCTTGGCCTTGCCGCCAGCCTGAAACGCCACATCACACAAAGTTGCGGCCAGATCCTTCAAGGCCTCATAGCAATCGGCGTCGAATTGCCCGTCTTCCAGACTGCGGATGAACTCGGCCAGCGTGTTGCAGGCGCCGGGCACCCGCCCGCCATCGGCGGCGGCGGTTTCAGTATCTCGCATTGTTATTTTCTCCTTTGATGGGTGCCCGCACTTCCCGGCCTTGCCGCGCCACATGCGTACCCCGACAGCCACGCGGGGAAACGCAGGCGGCGGATGCCGCGTGCGCAGGTCGGGCTGGTTCCGGCCGGCGGGCAGGTGCCGGCAGAAGGAGGGCTGTCGGGGAATCGTCGCAGGCCGGACGAGTTGTCGAGACCTCGCCCGGCCTGCTATCGTGCTTACTCTCACACAGGCACGAAAGGGTCGGAAACTCTGATGTCGAAATCAAATGAAACGCCGGGCGCACCGCGCATCGGCGCCATGATGGATTATGCGATCGGCCTCGCACCCATGACAGTGCTGCTGTCCGTGGATCAGGCCACGCGCCCCGATCAACTGCAATCAGGGCTGTATGAACGACTGCATTTGGCGATGAACGCCGCGCAGGCGCGGGCGTTGGGCGCCGCGCTATTGCGCAATGCCGATCGGGTCGATGCCCAGCCGGCAATGGCGGCAACGCACTGATACCAGCC
>CAZIAA010000068.1:0-7643 GCA_964537365.1 uncultured Sandaracinobacter sp. | reverse complement strand
CAGATGCCCGACATCGCCCCCGATGCCGATGCCGGCAATGCCTATGATATCGCCGGCCTGGAATCGATGCCCTATGCGATCGACAATCTGCGCATCACCCATGTGCCGGTGCGCTTGCCGGTGCCGCTCGGCTATTGGCGCGGCGGCGCGCATAATGTCTCTGCTTTCGTGCTGGAAAGCCTGATCGACGAGCTGGCGGAAATCGCCAATGCCGACCCGCTGGCATTCCGGCTGGCACATCTGCGCGAACAGCCGCGCGCGCAACAAGTGCTGCGCGCTGTGGCGCAGGCGGCTGATTGGAATGCGCCGCTACCCAAGGGACGCGCCCGTGGCATCGCCCTGCACCAGAGCTTTGGTTCCATTGCCGCCATGGTGGTGACGGCGAGCGTCGACGCCGGCCGGCCGCAAATCCACGACATCGTCAGCGCCATCGACTGCGGCCCGGTGCTGGCCCCGGACAGCGTGCGCGCACAACTGGAAGGCGCCGCCGTCATGGGATTGTCGGCAGCGCTGTTCGAAGCCAGCCATTTCGCCGATGGCGAAGTTGCGCCACGCGATTTCGACCGCTATCGCGTGGCGCGCATGGCCGACATGCCATCGCATGTGCGGACGGTGCTGGTGAATGGTGCGGACAGTGATGCCACGGCCATCGGCGGTGTCAGCGAAACCGGCCTGCCGCCGGCGGCACCCGCGCTTGCCAATGCGCTGGCCCGCGCCACCGGCAAGCGCGCCCGCAGCCTGCCGCTGTTCGACCTTTACAGCGGATAGGGGGGGCGATCATGGACAGACCGCTTACAGACAGCGCCCGGCCGGGGCTGCTGCTCATCAATCTGGGCACGCCCGACCGGCCCGATGTGGCGTCCGTACGCCGCTATCTGAATGAATTCCTGTCCGACCGGCGCGTCATCGAAATTCCGCCCATCCTCTGGCAGCCGATCCTGAAGGCAATCATCCTGCGCCGCCGACCGGCCAGGACGGCCGCCAATTACGCCAAGATCTGGGACCGCGCCCAGGATGAAAGCCCGTTGCGCCAGATCACCCGCGATCAGGCGCAGGCATTGCAGGACCATTATGGCGACCGCGTCCGTGTCGCTTTTGCAATGCGCTATGGCAATCCCGGAATCGAAGCCGGGCTGCAGGCGCTGCTGGCGGCCGGCTGCAGCCGCATTGCAGTGGCGCCGCTTTACCCGCAATATTCCAACGCCACCACCGGCACGGCGCTGGCGGAACTGTTCCGCTGCCTGAACGGTCTGCGCCACATGCCGGCGCTGCGCACATTGCCGCCCTATCCCGACCACCCGGCCTATATCGCCGCCCTGCGGCAATCGCTGGACCACGCCCTGGCTGGCCTTGATTTCACTCCGGAAAAAATCCTGCTCAGCTTTCACGGCATGCCGGCAAAAACAGCCGCGCTGGGCGATCCCTATGCCGCGCACTGCCAGACGACAGCACGGCTGTTGCGCGCCGCCTGCGGCCGCACCGCGGCAGAAATGCCGATCTGTTTCCAGTCGCGCTTCGGCCCGGCAAAATGGCTGCAACCCTATCTGTTGCCGCTGGCGCAGGAACTGGCCGGTCAGGGCGTGCGCCGAATCGCCGTCATGGCGCCCGGTTTTTCCGCCGACTGCATCGAGACACTCGAAGAAGTGGACATGCAGGTGCGCGCGGCCTTTCTGGCGGCTGGCGGCACGCATTTCGCCACCATCCCCTGCCTCAACGCCTCCGCCCCCGGCATGGCGATGCTGCAGAAGTTGAGCCAGCAATTGCTCTCGGGCTGGATCGACGATCCGGCCCTGCCGCCCGCCCAGGCATGACTCTCATCAAACGCTCGGTCACCATTCAGGGCCATCGCACATCCATTGCCCTCGAGCCGGAATTCTGGGCCGCGCTCGAGGCTGCGGCCCAGGCCGATGGCCTGACGCCCACAGCATGGATCACCCGGCTCGACGAAGCGCGCCAGACCCCGCTGGCCAGCGCCATTCGAGTCGAACTGCTCAGACGTGCAACATCGGGATGAGCAGGCGGGTGTCGATGGCCGCGCCGCGCGCCCGCGCCGCCGCGATGAACGCCGACAATTCGGCCAATGGCACCAGATGCACGGTGATGTTTTCATTGCCAACGCCACCGCCCGCCGCCGTGCGCCGCAAGCCGCTGGCGCGAAAGAAATGATGGGTTTCCCCGATCACGCCGGCCGATGAAGCAAATTCACCCAGCGCCTGCCAGCTATCGGCTTCAAAGCCGGTTTCCTCCAGCAACTCGCGCTGTGCCGAAGCCAGCGCCGCTTCGCCGGCATTTTCATCGCCAATGAGACCGGCCGGCAATTCGATCGCCGTGCAGCCGAACGGCGGCCGATACTGTTCCACCAGCACGACTTCGTTCGCATCGGTAATCGCCAGAATGATCGCGGCCTGAATGCGACCCGGGCGCACGACATATTCCCATTCGCCGCCATCGCCCCAGGGCACCACCCGCGCTTCCAGAAACCGCCCACGCCAGACGGTCCGCTCCGCTGCGGGCGGATCGCCCGCAGCAGGAGAATCCGGCATCAGGACGCCGGTCTCACATGCGGCACCGGCAGACCATCGGCGCGGATGGTCGGGGTGAATTCGCTGCCGGCGTGCATGAGCTTGCGGCCAATGGCATATTTATGCACTTCCGACGGCCCGTCATAAAGCCGGAACGGCCGGATATCGCGGTAGATCATTTCGACCACGGTTTCGTCGGTGACGCCAATGCCGCCCAGCACCTGCACGCAGCGATCGACCACCTGGAACAGCCGCTCCGCCACTTCCGATTTCGCAATCGAGCTTTCGTGCCGGCCCTTGGCGCCCTGATCCATCGCCCAGCAGGTCTGCCAGATCAGCAGCCGGCAGACCTTCAGGTCGATCTCATTCTGCGCCAGCATGAACGACACGCCCTGATGCTCGATCAATGGCTGGCCAAAGGATGTGCGGGTCTTGGCATGTTCCAGCGCCACTGCCTGCGACCGCGCCGCGGCACCCAGCCAGCGCATGCAATGCGTCATGCGCGCCGGCGCCAGCCGCAATTGCGCATAGCGGAAGGCATCGCCGATATTGCCGAGCACGGCCGATTTCGGCAGCGTCAGATTGCGGAAGCGCACCACGCCATGGCCTTCGACATAATTGCGGTCGATCGAATTCATCACCCGCTCGATTTCAATGCCGGGCGTGTCGCCTTCGCACAGGAACAGGGTCGGGCCGGACGGGCCATGGGCATTTTCCGCGACGCGCGCCATCACGATCCAGGTCCTGGCGTTATTGGCGCCGGTAATCAGCCATTTCAGCCCGTTGATGACGTAATTTTCACCATCGAACACCGCTTCGGTATTCAATTGCGACGGATCGGAACCAGCGCCATCGGGTTCGGTCATGGCAAATACCGAACGCTGATGGCCATCGACCACCGGGCGCAGATATTGATCGGCCTGTTCCGGCGTGCACACCCGCGACAGCAGGAACATATTGCCTTCGTCAGGTGCCGCGCAGTTCATGGCGACCGGCCCCATGGTCGACCAGCCGGCGGCTTCCAGCGCAATGGCGGTTTCGACATGCGACAGCCCCATGCCGCCATATTCCTTCGGCGTCTGGATCGACAGCAGGCCGGCCGCACGCGCCTTGGCCACCATTTCCTGGCGCATATCGTCATTCGGGCCATGCTGGGTCAGGCGCGGGTCGCGTTCATAGGGAATGATTTCGTCGATCACGAACTGGCGGATTCTGGCCGCCAGACCTGCGAGTTTCTCATCCGGGGAAAAATCAATCATCAAATCTCTCCAAACTGCTGAACGGCCTGTGCCAGTATGGCGTGGCTGATTGCTGCAAAGCCGGCATAGCGGCTGCCGGCCAGGTCGCCGCGCTGCCATAGCCGATAAAGTTGCATCCACGCGGTCGCAAGCCGCAACCGCGCCAGCGCCATATGCCAGCCAAGGTCCGGCGGCAACCGTCCGGCCGCTGCGGCATAGCGCGCCGCCACCTGCGCCCGCCCCGGCCAGCCCGGCGTCAGCGCGGGCACCGCCTGCAATGCGTGGCATTCGACCGGATCATCCGGCGTCACCCAATAGGACAGCAACACCGCCAGATCAAAGGCCGGCGCGCCCAATGTGCCCATATCCCAGTCGATCAGCGCCGTCGCCCGTCTG
Source organism: uncultured Sandaracinobacter sp. (assembly GCA_964537365.1). Taxonomy (GTDB): domain Bacteria; phylum Pseudomonadota; class Alphaproteobacteria; order Sphingomonadales; family Sphingomonadaceae; genus Sandaracinobacteroides. The sequence continues at coordinate 3,487 of CAZIAA010000068.1, read as the reverse complement.
TGCTGCGCATCGACCAGCAGATTGTCGAATTTGGCATCCATGTGCAGCACGGCGGCAGGCTGTTCCGGTGGCAGGCTGTCCGCCAGCTGCGTCAATAACTGTGCCAGTGCCGGCGGCGCATCCCCCGCAAAGGCGGCATCGGCACGCCGGGTCCAGCCGCGCAGCTGGCGTTCGGCAAAACCGCTCGGCCGGCCCAGCTGCGCCAGCGCGCCATCCAGCGGCAAGGCATGCAATTGCGCCAGCGCCCCCACCAGCGCATCGATCAGCCAGCCGGCATCGGCGTCCGCAAAGCCATCCGGCAGGCTGCCGCCAATGGCAACACCGGGGCGCCATTCAATCAACTGGAACGGCACGCCGATGACATCCGCATCGGCGCAAAAGGCCAGTTGTCCGGGCGCCAGCGCAAACACCGGGTTGAGCGCTGCCAACACCCGCGCTTCGCGCGCCATATCGGAGGCGCCATGCGCCAGTTCACCAGAAGGCGGGCGGCGAAACACCGCCCATCGCCCGTCCGATTGTCCCTTCAGACGCAAGACATAATTGAGATTGGCCAGCCCGCCGGCGAACTGCCGTGGCGCCACGGTCGCATCCACCGCCAGCCCGGCATTGCGCAGCCAGGCGAATATCGTCGCCCAGTCCTGCGGCGCGGCGTCGGCGCGCAGGCCGGCGGGATCAGGCGCCGCGCTCAATCGCGGGAAACTTCAACAACCAGCTTGCCGAAATTGCCGCCGGAATACAATAATTTCAGCCAGTCGACCGCGCGTTCAAGGCCGGGGCGGACATCCTGTCGGGTCTTCAGCCGGCCGTCCTGCATCCAGCCCACCAGCGCCTTCGCGCTTTCGCCATAGCGGCTGGCAAAGTCGCTGAGGATGAAGCCGCGAATGCTGAGCCGGCGCATGAGGATGAGGTTCCACAGCCCCGGTTCTTCGGCGGCGCCCAGATCGTTATAGGTGGAAATCATGCCACAGATCACAATGCGGCCGAACAGCTTCATGCGCGTATTGACTGCCGTCATGATCTCGCCGCCGACCTGTTCGAAATTGATATCGACTCCCTCGGGCGCCAGCCGATCGAGCGCAGCCCCCACATCCTCGCTGCGGTAATCGATCGCGGCATCAAAACCCAGTTCCTCGGTCATGAAACGGCATTTGTCCGGACCGCCGGCAATGCCGATCACCCGGCAGCCGTGAATTTTTCCAATCTGGCCGACGATCTGGCCGACCCCGCCGGCGCCGGACGACACCACCAGCGTTTCGCCGGCCTTGGGCTGGCCAATGTCCAGCAGGCCGAAATAGGCGGTCGGGCCAACGATTGTCAAAGTGGCAAAGGCCGCCGGAACGGACACGCCGGCATGCTCGGCCATCGGCGCCAGACCGGCGCCATTGGAAATGATGTGGCTCGCCCATTCGCCAAGGCCAGTCATCAGCTGGCCCTTGGCGACGCCCGCGCGGCGGCTGTCGACGACGCGCCCGACCATCACCCCGCGCATCGGATCGCCCAATGCCACCGGCGGCATATATTGCTCGGCATCCGACATCCAGATCCGGTTGGTCGGATCCAGCGAGAGATAGCGCACCGCCAGCAGGAATTCACCATCCCGCAACGGCGGCAATGGTTCTTCCGTAAAGACCAGATCGCCGTCACGGATATTGCCTTCCGGGCGCTTCTGCAGCCGCCAGACCTGTCTCGTCGCCATATCCTGTCCTCTCATGGATCTACTCTCGACTGCATGCCGCCTGCGGCAGGCGCTGGCAAGCTCTGCGCGGAATCTGTCTGGAAAACTGCCTGCGGCACTTTTCAGCGCTGTTGACTGCCTTTCTCAAACAATACTCGCCAGAAACCGTTCCAGCGCGGCCATGCTGTCCGGCTCGGCCAATGTCGGCGCATGGCCGATGCCGGCAATTGTCGCTGTCGCCATCGCCGGCAGATGTTCCCGCATGCGCTTCTGACCCTCCGTCGACAGCACATCCGACAATGCCCCGCGCAACGACAGCACCGGCCGGTCGCGGAAATGCGCCAGCGCCAGCCACAGATCCAGCGCATCCCCCCCCGCTGGCGGATTGGGCAGATCGAAGGGGGCAGCGATTTCCGGATCATAATCCCAGACGATGCGCCCTTCCCGGCTGAGCCGGCACAGACGCTTGGCATGCGGCAGCCAGTCCTCCAGCGTCCAGTCCGGATAATCCTGCGCCTGCAGCCGGGCGATCTCACGCGCCGCGATCAGCCAACTGCGCCAGTTGTCGCCGCGCCCGATCAATTGCCGCACCCGCAACAGCCCGGCCTGCTCCAGCTGCGGCCCGGAATCATTCAGCACCAGCCCGGCAACCCGCGCCGGCCGGGCGCTGCCCAGCAACAGCGCAACAATGCCGCCAAGCCCGGTGCCGATGATGACACAGCGCCGGACATCGGCCTCATCCAGCAGCAGGGTCATGTCCTGCAGATAGGTCAGCGGCACATAGGTCAGCGGGTCGATGGCATAGCCCGAATCGCCACGACCGCGAAAGCTTGCCGCCAAAATGCGGAAACGCGGCGCAAAACACCGGGCAAATTGCGCGAAATCGCGCGCGTTGCGGGTAAGATCAGGCAGGCACAACAGCACCGGCAGGTCGCCGCTGCCACCGGCATAACCCCGATAATGCAGCCGGACATTGTCCGCGGTCCAGAAATAGCGGTCTGTTGCAGTGGCGGTCACGCCGCCTCCATAGACAGGCTTGCCGGCAGGCGCAATTTCCACAACGCCGTGCTTTGACTGCGATCCACCGCGCGCGCATACTGCCGCATTCGGTACGGAGGCGCGCAGCGTGGCTTTTTCATGACGGCATTGCAGCCAAGGCGCAGCATCCTCGAACTGGGGCCGGAATTCTATGATGTGGTGGAGGCCGCCAGCTTCCCGGCCCATATCCTGCGCTATCGCAACGATGCGGCCGCGGCCGAAATCGGGCTGGACGCATTGGACGACAGCGCCTGGATCGGCCATTTCGGCCAGTTCCGGCCCATTGCCGGCAGCCTCGATCAGCCGCTGGCGCTGCGCTATCATGGCCATCAGTTCCGCGTGTACAATCCCGACATCGGTGACGGCCGCGGCTTCGTCTTTGCCCAGCTGCTGGACGATCACGGCCGGCTGATGGATCTCGGCACCAAGGGTTCGGGGCGCACGCCCTGGTCGCGCTTTGGCGACGGCCGGCTGACCCTCAAAGGCGGGGTGCGCGAAATCCTCGCCGCCGAAATGCTGCAGGCGCTGGGTGTCACCACGTCGCGGGCGCTGTCGCTGATCGAAACCGGCGAAGCGCTGCTGCGCAATGACGAGCCCTCGCCGGCGCGCTCCGCCGTGCTGGTGCGGCTATCGCACAGCCATATCCGCTATGGCACCTTCCAGCGGCTGGCGGCGCTCGATCTCAAGGCCGACATGCAGCGCCTCATTGCCTATGTCCTGCAGCACATCGCCAAAATCGACGCCGGCGCCGATCCTTATGCGACATTGATGGAT
>CAZIAA010000067.1:0-7663 GCA_964537365.1 uncultured Sandaracinobacter sp. | reverse complement strand
GGTGGGCAGCGGCTGGCAGCCTTATTCGCGCGGGCGCTGGCAATCCGATTCGCGCTATGGGCAGATGTGGATTTCCGGCGACCCCTGGGGCTGGGCCACCGACCATTACGGGCGCTGGGGCCATGACCGCAGTCTGGGCTGGTTCTGGGTGCCGGATACCCGCTTTGGCCCCGGCTGGGTGGACTGGAAAACGGTGAATGGCCGACGCAGCTGGGCCCCGGCCACGCCGCCGGGCTGGAACAACCGGGCGCGGAATTCCGTGGCGCGGCGCTGGATCAATACGCCTGACAATCGCGACGGCAACCGCAACATCCGTTTGCCGCAACCACGCCCGCAAGTGACGCGGCCCGACCCGAATCGGGAGACGCTGCGACCAGCGCGCGACAGCCGCAATGCAAGGGCGGGCAATCGCCAGAATGACCGCCCGGAAAATCGCGCTGGCAATCGTGCGGAAAATCGTCCGGATACCCGTAATGTCGGGAATGGCGCTTCGGTCCGCGCGCCCGGCTCGCTGAGTCGCCCGCCGGCCGCTGCGCCGAACCGGCAGCGGCCGACAACGGGCGCGAGATCACCCGATGCGCGGCCGGACACAGCACGGGATGTTCGCCGCCGTTCGACCGCGACCATGCGCGACCAGGGTAACCGGCCCCCGCAGCAGGCGGGCACGGCGCCGAGCGCCAGCAACTGGCAATCGCGTCGGGCGCAATCCGGCCAGGCACAGCGCCGCCGGTCTGAATCACAGGCTCAGCGGTCGCAACAGGCGCGTCCGCACATGACCCGGCCGGATCAGCAGCGCCATATGCAGGGCCGCACGGCCCCGCGCCCAATGGGGCAGCGGCAGGCCCGCCGGTAACCAGCGCCAAGTGGTCAGTCAGCGCTTTCCTGAATGCGCGGGGCGGCGCGCCTCAGTTGTGGTGGCGCAGCAACTCGCGGGCAATGATCATGCGCATGATTTCATTGGTGCCTTCGAGGATTCGATGCACGCGCAGGTCGCGCCATAATTTTTCCACCGGGTAATCCATCAGATAGCCATAGCCGCCATAGAGCTGCAACGCGCGGTCGACGATGGCGGAGCCAGTGTCGGTGGCAAGCCGCTTGGCCATGGCAGCGAATTTGGTCCTGTCGGCAGCACCCGCCGTGACTTTGGCTGCGGCCAGATAAAGCAGGATGCGCGCGGCCTGCAGTTCGGTTTCCATATCAGCCAGGGTGAACTGGGTGTTCTGGAAATCGGCGATGGCGCGGCCGAACTGATGCCGTTCGCGCACATAGCCCAGTGCTTCGTCCAGGGCGCGCTGCGCCCCGCCCAGCGAACAGGCGCCAATGTTCAGGCGGCCGCCGTCCAGCCCCGACATGGCGATCTTGAAGCCTTCGCCTTCGGCACCGACCAGATTTTCCACCGGCACCCGCACGGCATCGAAATTCACCTGCGCGGTGGGCTGGCTGTGCCAGCCGAGCTTCTTTTCCTGCGCGCCGAAGGACACGCCCGGCATGTCCTTTTCAATGGCGAGGCAGGAAATGCCGCGCGCGCTGTTGTCGCCGGTGCGCACCATGGTGACATAGAGGTCGTTCTGGCCAGCGCCGGAAATGAATGCCTTGGAGCCGGTCACGACATAATGGTCGCCATTGCGAACCGCAGTCGTTTTCAACGCCGCTGCATCGGAGCCGGAGCCGGGTTCGGTCAGGCAATAGCTCGCCACCAGCTCCATTGGCACCAGCGCCGGCAGGTATTTTTCCTTGACCCGCGCGCTGCCGAAGCAGTCGATCATCCAGCTGGCCATGTTGTGGATGGAAATGAAGGCGGATGTCGACGGGCAGCCATAGGCCATGGCTTCCATGATGAGTGCTGCTTCCAGCCGGCCAAGGCCGATGCCGCCGGATTCCTCGCTGATGTAAATGCCGCCAAAGCCCAGTTCCGCAGCCTTGCGGACGGTGTCCCTGGGGAAGGTGTGATCAGCGTCCCAGGCGGCGGCGTATGGCGTGATTTCACTGGCAGTGAAACGCTGCGCCGTTTCGCGGATGGCAAGCTGGTCGTCGGTCAAGTCAAACTGGCTCATGGCCAAGCAATAGCGGATGTCGCCGCCAAGTGCACTAGTATTTTCCGATAATGGCAAAAGCCGCGCCAGCTGCGGGGAAATGCTGACGGAGTTGCGCATTGGCTTCACCGGGGCGGGCAGTGGCCGGCTGCATAGAACGCCACGAAATGACCTGTGCCTCTTTCCTGCACGCCCTCTCCCTGCACATCCCATGCGAAAAATTTCGACGAAGCAAGCCGCTTTTCCGCTGCGCCCGAAGCTATTTCCTTGCTCTGCATAGTCAAGAACATTACCTAAGCTTTTTTCGCCTTCCTTTCCGGTCAAATTACAAGAGGCCTCATGCCTTTGCTCCTGCACATTCACGCCAGCCCCAAGGGGCCGCTCTCCACATCGCTGCGACTGGCGCAGGCCTTTCTGGCCGAAGTGCAGCGCCTCGAACCCGAGACCGACGTCCAGCATCTGGACCTGTTCGAAGCCGAGCTTCCGGAATTCGGGCGTGATGCAGCGCTGGCGAAATTCGCCCCGATCTATGGCTATGACCGCACCGAAGCGCAGGAGAAATTGTGGGATGAAGTCCGCGCGCGCATCGCTGAATTCGCAGCAGCCGACCGGATCCTGCTGTCGACGCCGATGTGGAATTATTCCATTCCCTATCGGTTGAAGCATTATCTCGATATCATCATGCAGCCGCGCGAAACCATGGGCTTTGACGCCAGGGCGATGCAGCATTTCGGTCTGCTGACAAACCGGCCGGTGCAATTCATCCTGACGCGGTCGTCGGTATTGCCCGGCGACCATGGCGATTTTCAGCTACCCTATCTGAAATTCTCGTTCGAGAGTATCGGCCTGCGCGACATCAGCGTGCTGTCCGCCTGGCGCACGACGCAGGCCAGCGCCGAAGCGCGGGAGAATTATGTCGTGTCGTTCGAAGAACAGGCGCGCAGCGCGGCCGCTGCATTTCTGACCCAGCCGCTGTCGAAAACCGCCTGAGCGGTGCCGCGCGGCGCGTTGACCTTTGGCCGGGCTTTGGCTATGGACGCCGCTCTTCGCGCCGCGGGCTGGGTTGCTTTCGGCGTGCGTCCAGCTTTCGGGACACACCCTTCAAGATTGAGGCAATGGCAATGAAGCGCACCTATCAACCGTCCAAGCTTGTTCGCGCGCGCCGGCATGGCTTCCGCGCCCGCATGGCAACGGCTGGTGGCCGCAAGGTGCTGGCACGCCGTCGCGCGCGTGGCCGCAAGATCCTTTCGGCCTGAATGTGAATTGACGCTGTCGGCTGCCGCATGCCTGCGCGCGCGGTGTCGGCCTGCCGCTGGCTCGCGGCTGGTTCCGGTGTGGCCCGAATCACCCGGCGGCAGGATTTTCTGGCAGCAAATGCCGGTGTGCGCGTGCCGATGCCGGATTTCATCCTGCTGGTGAAGCCGAATGGACTTGCCGTGACGCGTGTGGGGTTTACTGTCAGCCGCCGGGTAGGCAATGCCGTGGTGCGCAACCGGGCCCGGCGCCGGTTGCGGGAAGCCGCCCGGCTGGTCATGCCCGAACATGCCGTGGAAGGCGCCGATCATGTCTTCATTGCCCGCCACCAGCAGACAGAACCGGAATTTGGCGATTTGTTGCAGTTGACGAAAAAGGCACTTGGCAAGGCCCGGACCAGATTGGCGCGGGCGCAGCCGGCATGACAGAGCGTCCCGCCATGACCAGGCGTTCCGCCATGGCCGCCGGTCGGACCGGTCTGGCACAGATTCCGGCGCGCCTGCTGGCCGGATTGTTCCGGCTCTGGCAGCTCAGCTTTTCGGTCATTCTGCCACCCAGCTGCCGCTTCACGCCAAGCTGTTCACATTATGGCATGGAAGCGCTGCGCCGGCATGGATTATGGGCCGGGCTGTGGCTGACCGCTGGCCGTCTGCTGCGTTGCCATCCCTGGGGCGGCAGTGGCCCGGACCCGGTGCCGGAAGAATTTCATCTGCGCCGGCTGAAACAGGCGGCAAAGCCCGCATCAGACAAAGTGAGAGGCGTGTGACCAACGAAAACCGCAACCTGCTGCTGGCTGTCGTGCTGTCGGCGCTCGTGCTGTTTGGCTGGAGCATGCTGAGCGAGAGATATCTGTCGCCGCCAGCGCCGCCGGCGGCGCAAACCACGCAAACCGCAGCCTCCGGGGAAGCAGCGGTGCCCGCCACAGCGTCCGCGCCCATGGTGGAGGGGCAGGTTCCGACCGTCGCCGCGGCCGCGCCATCGGCGGCGCAATCGCTTTCGGCAATCCTCGATGCAACGCCGCGTGTGGAAATCCGCACGCCGCGCCTGTCGGGCTCGATCAATCTTCAGGGCGCGCGCATCGATGATCTGGTGCTGCGCGATTATCGCCAGACCGTGGATCGCGATTCGCCGCCGGTGCGGTTGTTTTCGCCCTCGGGCACGGCCGATTCGGAATTCGTCGGTCTGGGCTGGCTTGGTCTGGGTGCGCCGCCGGCCGATGCGCGCTGGACGGCTTCGGCGCCGACGCTGTCGCCCGGAAAACCAGTGACCTTGCGCTGGACCAGTGCCGAGGGGCTCACCTTCGAACAAATGATTTCGATCGACGACAATTTCCTCTTCACCGTGGAGCAGCGGGTGCTGAACGGCAGCGAGGCTGCTGTCGCCTTGCGCCCCTATGGTTATGTGAATCGCACTGGCGAAGGCCGTGAGCAAGGCCGCTTCAATCTGCATGTCGGTCCGCTGGGCGTGCTCGATGGCTCGCTGGTGGAACGCGACCTCGATTACAAGAAGCTGCGCGAAAAGGGGCCGCGCAGCTACAGCACCACCGGCGGCTGGCTGGGCATCACCCAGTTGCATTGGCTGGCGGCGCTGATTCCGGATCAGAAAGCCCATATCGAGGCCCGCTTTACCGCCGCACCCGGAGATCGTTATCAAGTGGACTGGCTGCAGCCGACGGTGACGCTGCAACCGGGGCAGGCGCAGGACACCCGCAGCCATGTCTTTGCCGGCGCCAAGGAAGTGGCGCTGTTGAAACAGGTGCGCGATGAACTGCATGCGCCGCTGTTCGACCGGGCGCTGGCCTGGGGCTGGTTCTGGTTTCTGGCCCAGCCGATCTTTTCCGTGCTGGAATGGCTGTATGGGCTGCTGGGCAATTATGCGCTGGCGATCGTCGGCCTGACCCTCATTGTGCGCACCTTGCTGTTTCCGATCGCCAACAAGCAATATGCCAGCATGGCGAAAATGCGGGTATTTGCGCCGCGGATGAAGGAAATTCAGGAAAAATACAAAGACGACAAGCAGAAGCAACAGACTGCGATCATGGAATTATACCGGCGGGAAAAGATCAACCCGCTCGCTGGCTGCCTGCCCGTCATCCTGCAGATTCCGATTTTCTACGCGCTCTACAAGACGCTGCTGATTGCAGTCGAAATCCGCCACCAGCCGGGCTTTTTGTGGATTCGGGACCTGTCGGCGCCCGATCCGCTGACACCGCTCAATCTGTTCGGCCTCATCCCCTGGGATCCGCCGGGCTTCCTGCATCTCGGGCTGCTGCCGATTCTGCTGGGCGTCACCATGTGGCTGCAGTTCAAGCTCAATCCGCAGCCGATGGACGAAATGCAGAAGAAGATGTTTGCCTTCATGCCCTGGGTGTTTATGTTCATGATGGCGCCCTTTGCGACCGGTCTGCAGATTTACTGGATCGTCAACAACATCCTGTCCATCGGCCAGCAGTGGGTGTTGCTGCGGAAATACCCCAGCCCGGCATCCGCGCCCTCCAAAGCCGGCTGAGCGCATGGACAATGGCGCAACCGACGTGCCGGCAGAGGACGTCGACCGGCTGTTTGCCCAGGTGGCGTTCGAGCTTTCGGCGCCATCGCTGCAACATCTGCCCGCCGCCGATCTGCCGGAAGTGGCCTTTGCCGGTCGCTCCAATGTCGGCAAGTCGTCGCTGCTGAATGCACTGGTGGGCCGGCGCGCGCTGGCGCGGACCTCGAATACGCCGGGGCGGACGCAGTTGCTGAATTTTTTTCGCGTTGGCGATCCGCCGCGCTTCCGTTTTGTCGACATGCCGGGCTATGGCTATGCCGAAGCCCCCAAAGCCGTAGCGCAGCAATGGGCGGCGCTGGTGCGGGATTATCTGCGCGGACGGGTGGTGTTGCGGCGGGTGCTGTTGCTGGTTGACAGCCGCCGCGGTATCCGCCCGGCCGACCGCGACATCATGGAGCTTCTCGACAAAGCAGCGGTCAGTTACCAAATAGTGCTGACCAAGGTCGACAAAGTGAAGCCGGATGTGCAAGCGGCGCTGGTGGAAGCTGTTGGCGCTGAAGCCCGACGGCATCCGGCAGCCCATCCGGAGCTGATACTGACCAGCAGTGTCAACCGGACCGGGATTGCCGAGCTTCGCAGGGCGGTGGCGGCGGCCGCGCTTGACACTTAGGCTTCCGCAATGAACCCCGGCGCGGCCAGAACGGGAAAACCGGACGAAGCCAGGCACATAAAGGACAGGAATATGGCGAACCCGCACATGCCGCCGGAGGAGAAACGGAGTTGAAGGCCCTTGATGCACTGACTGTTGGTGGACAGACCTTCCTGCCGCTCATTGAAGGCGGCAAGGGGATTTCGGCCACCAACCACGCGTCGGCGGGCGCCTGGGCCAAGGCCGGCGGCATCGGCACGGTATCGGCGGTGAATGCCGACAGCTATGACGAAAATGGCGAAGCCATTCCGCAGGTCTATCACGGCCGTCGGCGCGAAGACCGGCATGAGGAACTGGTGGACTATGGCATTCGCGGCGGCGTCGAACAGGTGCGGCGCGCCTATGACATTGCCGCTGCCGAAATCCGGCAGGGGCGCGGCGCCATCAATGTCAATGTGCTGTGGGAAATGGGCGGTGCGCAGCGCGTGCTCGAAGGGGTGCTGTCGGCCACCCGCGGGCTGGTGCATGGAGTCACCTGCGGCGCCGGCATGCCGTATAAATTGTCCGAAATCGCTGCCCGGCACAATATCTTCTATTACCCGATCATTTCCTCCGGGCGGGCGTTTCGCGCCTTGTGGAAGCGCTCCTACAGCAAGGTGGCGCAATGGCTGGGCGGGGTTGTCTATGAGGATCCCTGGCTGGCTGGCGGCCATAATGGCCTGTCGAACGCCGAGGATCCGAAAATCCCGCAGCCACCCTATCCGCGGGTGAAGGATTTGCGCGCGGTCATGCGCGAAGGCGGCATTGCCGATCATGTGCCGATCATCGTTGCCGGCGGGGTGTGGTATCTGCGCGAATGGGAAGACTGGATCGGCAATCCCGAACTCGGCAGCATCGCCTTCCAGTTCGGCACCCGGCCGCTGCTGACGCAGGAAAGCCCGATTCCCGACAGCTGGAAATCGCGGTTGCTGGGGTTGCAGGAAGATGATGTGTCGCTGCACCGTTTTTCGCCAACGGGGTTTTATTCCTCGGCGGTGCACAACAGCTTCCTCAAGGATTTGGAGCAGCGTTCGGAGCGCCAGATTGAATTTGTCGAGCAGGCCGACGAAGCGCATCCAATTCTGCTGGATGTGGCCGCCGGCCGCAAACGCTATTTCGTCAGCGAAGCCGATCTGCGCCGCGCCCATGGCTGGAACGAGGCCGGCTTCGACACGGCATTGAAGACTCCGGATGATACTCT
>CAZIAA010000066.1:0-7764 GCA_964537365.1 uncultured Sandaracinobacter sp. | reverse complement strand
GCCGCCATCTGCTGGCAGGCGAGGGCACAGCCCTGTCGCGCAATCCGGCGGCACAGGATCAGTTTTTCGCCGATCTCAATTCGGAAATGTCCAACAAGGGCTTTCTGACCGCCCGTATGGAGGATCTGGTGACCTGGGCGCGCACCGGGTCCTTGTGGTGGATGACTTTCGGTCTGGCCTGTTGCGCCGTTGAAATGATGCATTCGTCCATGCCGGATTACGACATGGAGCGTTTCGGCGCCGCACCCCGGGCGTCGCCGCGGCAGTCGGATGTGATGATCGTTGCCGGCACATTGTGCAACAAGATGGCACCGGCGCTGCGGCGGGTCTATGACCAGATGGCGGAACCGCGCTATGTGATCAGCATGGGCAGTTGCGCCAATGGCGGGGGCTATTACCACTACAGCTATTCCGTGGTGCGCGGTTGCGACCGCATCGTCCCCGTCGACATCTATGTGCCGGGCTGTCCGCCGACCGCGGAAGCGCTGCTTTATGGAATCATGGCCCTGCAGCGGAAAATCCGCCGCAACAGCAGCTTCGAAAGATGAATGAGCATGTCGCATCTCCCGATGTTGGCCAGTAACGAAGGCATTGCCGAACGGGCAGCGGACCTGCTGCGCGAGCATTTGCTGCGGGCGTCCGAAGCTTATGGCGAGCTCAGCCTGCTGGTGCAGCGGGAATCGCTGTTCCAGGTTCTGGAGCAGCTGCGCGATGCGCCGGATCTGGCCTTCGAACAGCTGATGGACATCGCTGGCGCTGATTATCCGGAACGCGAGCTGCGTTTCGATGTCAGCTATCATCTGCTCAGCCTGAAGCATAATCGGCGCTTGCGGGTGAAGGTGCAGACCGATGCGGAAAAGCCGATTCCCTCGGTGTCGCTGATGTTTCCCAATGCCGGCTGGCTGGAGCGGGAAGTCTGGGATTGCTATGGAGTCTATTTCCGCGGCAACCCCGATCTGCGGCGGATCCTGACCGATTACGGCTTTGAAGGCCATCCGTTCCGCAAGGATTTCCCGCTGACCGGGCATGTCGAGCTGCATTATTCCGAAGAACAGGGGCGGGTGGTCTATGCGCCGGTCAAGCTGAAACAGGATTTTCGCAGTTTCGAATTCCTCAGCCCCTGGGAAGGCAAGATGAAGCTGCCCGGCGATGAAAAGGCGGATGCTGCGGAGGATGGCGAATGAGCGATACGCAAGTGACCGCGTTGCTGGACGGCGAGCCATATGACCCGACGCTGGCATCGGATGACGTGGCGATCCAGAATTACATGGTCAATTTCGGCCCGCAGCATCCGGCCGCGCATGGCGTTCTGCGCCTTGTCATGGAGCTCGATGGCGAGCTGATCGAACGCATTGATCCGCATGTCGGTCTGTTGCATCGCGGCACGGAAAAGCTGTGCGAATACAAGACCTATCTGCAGGCGCTGCCCTATATGGACCGGCTCGATTACTGCAGCCCGATGTCGATGGAGCACAGCTATGTGCTGGCGATCGAAAAGCTGCTGGAAATCGAAGTGCCTTTGCGGGCGCAGCTGATCCGGGTGCTCTGGGCCGAGATGATGCGCATTTCCAACCATCTGCTGAACCTCGGCTCGCATGGCATGGACGTGGGCGCGCTGACCCCCATTCTGTGGTTCTTTGCCGAGCGCGAAAAAATCTACCGCTTTTCCGAACGGGTGTCGGGGGCGCGCATGCATGCCGCCTATTTCCGCCCCGGTGGCGTGCATCAGGACATGCCGGCGGGCCTCGCTGAAGACATCCGCGCCTGGGTGCAGGGCATGCCGCAGGTCATTGCCGAAGTGGTCACCATTCTGGGTGAAAACCGCATTTTCAAGCAGCGCAATGTCGATATCGGCGTGATCACCGCGCGCGATGCAATTGCCTGGGGCTTCAGCGGCCCGTGCCTGCGGGCGTCGGGAATTCCATGGGATCTGCGCAAGAGCCAGCCTTATGAATGTTATGCCGATCTCGAATTCGAAGTTCCGATCGGCAAGAATGGCGACAGCTATGACCGCTGGATGGTGCGCATCGAGGAAATGCGGCAATCGCTGGATATCATCATCCAGTGCCTCGACCGGCTGGAGCGTTGCGCCGGGGAACCAGTCGCCGCCGACCGCTTTCAAGTGGTGCCGCCGCGGCGGCATCTGATGAAGACGTCGATGGAAGCGCTCATTTACCACTTCAAGCTCTATACCGAAGGCTTTCATGTGCCGCCCGGCGAAGTCTATGTGGCGACGGAAAGCCCGAAGGGCGAATTCGGCATATATCTGGTGGCGGATGGCAGCAACAAACCCTATCGCTGCCACATCCGGGCAACCGGAATGAGCCATTTGCAGGCGATGGATTTTCTGTTGAAGGGGCATATGCTGGCGGATGTGCCGGCCGTGCTCGGCAGCCTCGACATCGTGTTCGGAGAGGTGGACCGGTGAGCGATTACAGCGATTTCGAATGGACGGACGCCAATCGTCCGGAGGTCGAGCGGATCAAGGGACGTTATCCGCGCGGGCGGGAGCAATCCGCCATCATGCCGCTGTTGTGGCTGGCGCAGTATCAGATGCGGGAACAGACCGGCATTGGCTGGCTGCCGCTGCCGGTGATCGAATATGTCGCCGCCGAAGTCGGCGTGTCGCGCATTCGTGCGCTGGAAGTGGTGACCTTCTACACCATGTTCAACCGCGCGCCGGTCGGCCGTTATCATGTGCAGGTGTGCGGCACGACGCCCTGCATGTTGCGCGGTTCGGATGACATTCTGCGCGCCTGTGCCGACAAGGGGCTGAAAAAGGGCGAAGTCACCGAAGACGGGCTGTTTTCCCTGATCGAAGTCGAGTGCATCGGCTGTTGCGCCAATGCGCCGGTGGTGCAGGTGAATGACGATAATTTCGAAGACCTGACCTATGAATCGATGACGGCCGTGCTTGAGGATCTGATTGCCGGCCGCACCCCCGCCCCCGGAAGCCAGATCGGCCGTCAGGCCAGCTGTCCGGAAGGCGGGCCGACGACATTGAAGGAAATGGTCTGATGCACGCCGGCATGTTTGGAAGGATGACGCGCTGATGCTTGCCGATCGGGATCGCATCTTCACCAATCTTTATGGTTTCCAGCCATGGAATGTCGACGCCGCGATGCAGCGCGGCGACTGGTCGAACACGCCGGATATTCTGGCGCTGGGCGCGGATGAAATCATCCAGCAGGTCAAGGATTCCGGCCTGCGCGGTCGGGGCGGCGCCGGCTTTGCGACCGGCATGAAGTGGAGCTTCATGCCCAAGGTGCCGAATCCCGAACGCCCCAGTTTTCTGGTCATCAATGGCGATGAATCCGAGCCCGGCTCGTGCAAGGACCGGGAAATCATGCGCCATGATCCGCACAAGCTGATTGAAGGCGCGCTGATTGCCGGTTTCGCCATGCATGCGCGCGCCGCCTATATCTATATTCGCGGCGAATTCATCCGCGAGGCGGAAGTGCTGTTCGCCGCCGTCGAGGAAGCCTATCAGAAGGGCTTTATCGGCAAGAATGCCTGCGGATCGGGCTTTGATTTCGATGTTTTCGTGCACCGGGGGGCAGGCGCCTATATCTGTGGCGAAGAAACCGCCATGCTCGAAAGCCTGGAAGGCAAGAAGGGCATGCCGCGGCTGAAACCGCCATTTCCGGCCGGCGCCGGGCTTTATGGCTGCCCGACCACGGTCAACAATGTCGAATCCATTGCCGTGGTGCCGACCATATTGCGCCGTGGCGCAGGCTGGTTTGCCGGCATGGGCCGCAAGAACAACCATGGCACCAAGCTGTTCCAGATTTCCGGCCATGTGAACCGCCCCTGCGTCGTCGAGGAAGTGATGGGAATAAGTTTCCGCGATCTGGTGGAAACGCATTGCGGCGGCATTCGTGGCGGCCTGGACAATCTGCTGGCGGTCATTCCCGGCGGTTCTTCGGTGCCGCTGGTTCCGGCCGAACAGATCCTGGACGCGCCGATGGACTTTGACGGTCTGAAGGAATTGCAGTCGGGTCTGGGCACCGGCGGCGTCATCGTCATGGACAAGTCGACCGATATCGTGCGGGCGATCGCGCGGCTGAGCTATTTCTACAAGCATGAAAGCTGCGGTCAGTGCACGCCGTGCCGCGAAGGCACCGGCTGGATGTGGCGGGTGATGGAGCGGCTGGTCGTTGGCGACGCCGAAGTCGAGGAAATCGACCAGCTGATCGAAGTGTCGACCCAGGTGGAAGGCCACACCATCTGCGGGCTGGGCGATGCATCGGCCTGGCCAATTCAAGGGCTGGTCCGCCATTTCCGCGGCGAAATCGAAGCGCGCATCGCCCGGCGCAAGGGGTTTGTTGCAGTGCCGGAGCTGCCCGAGGCAGCGGAGTAAGAAATGCCCAAAGTTACCGTCGATGGAATCGAAGTGGAAGTGCCGAACGGCGCGACTGTGATGCAGGCGTGTGAAGCCGTCGGCCGCGAGATTCCCCGATTCTGTTACCATGAGCGGCTGTCGATTGCGGGCAATTGCCGGGCCTGTCTGGTGGAAGTGTCGCCGGGGCCGCCCAAGCCGCAGGCCAGCTGCGCGCTGCCGGCCACCGATGGACAGGTGATCCGCACCGATACGCCGATGGTGAAAAAAGCACAGGAAGGGGCGCTGGAATTCCTGCTCATCAACCACCCGCTGGAATGCCCGATTTGCGACGAAGCCGGCGAATGCGACCTGCAGGATCAAGTGATTGCTTTTGGTCGTGGCCCCAGCCGGTTCCAGGAAAACAAGCGCGCCGTCACCGAAAAGAATATGGGGCCGCTCATCAAGACAGTGATGACCCGCTGCATCCATTGCACCCGCTGCGTGCGCTTTGTTGATGAAGTGGGCGGTTCGCAGGAAATCGGTGCGCTTTTCCGCGGCGAGGACATGCAGATCAGCACTTATCTCGAAGGTGCGGTCACCTCCGAGCTTTCCGGCAATATCATCGACTTGTGCCCGGTTGGTGCGCTGACATCCAAGCCCAATGCGTTCAAGGCGCGGAGCTGGGAGTTGAAGCGGACGGATTCGATTGATGTCATGGACGCGGTCGGCAGCAATATCTCCATCGGCAGCCGTTCCGGCGCAGTCGTGCGGGCGACGCCGCGCGTCAATGACGATGTGAATGAGGAATGGCTGGCCGATACCGGCCGTTTCGGTGTCGACGGATTGAAGGAAAGGCGGCTCGATCGGCCGTGGATCCGGGTTGACGGGCAATTGCAGCCAGCGACCTGGCCGGAAGCCTTTGCCGCCGTTCGGGCCGCGCTCGATGGCGTTGCCACCGATGCCGTTGCCGCGATGGCCGGCGATCTCAGCGCGGTCGAGGATGTGGTTGCAGCAAAAGATCTGCTGTCGGCGCTGGGCGTCCACCGCTTCGAATGCCGGACGGATGGCGCCGCCTATGCCGGCCCGGCCGCGCACTGGCGCTTCAACACCACCATTGCCGGACTGGAAACAGCCGATGTCGTGCTGATCGTCGGCGCCGATCCGCGCTATGATGCGCCACTCGTCAACAGCCGCCTGCGTAAGGCCGTGCGGCACAAGCGGATGGCGGTTTACCACATCGGCAGCGGCAGTGACCCGCGCTATGCCTTTACCGATCTGGGCGATGATCTCGGCCTGCTGGCCGAGCTGCCCGACGATGTGCGTGCAGCGCTGGAAGCCGCGGAACGCCCGGCCATTCTGATTGGCAGCCGCAACGCTTCGGCCGAAGTGCTGGCGGCGGCGCATGCACTGGCGCCGATCTTCGTCAAGGACGGCTGGAACGGTTTCAACATCCTGCACACGGCCGCCGGGCGCATGGGGGCGCTGATGACCGGCTGGATCGGCGAAGGGCTGGCCGCTCTGGCGGTGAAGCCGCCGGCGGTGCTGTTCCTGCTGGGCGTCGATGAAGCGGATCTGACGCCCTTTGCCGCTGCCCGCAAAATCTATATCGGCTCGCATGGCGATCAGGGCGCAGCCGTTGCGGACATCATCCTGCCGGGGGCGGCCTATTCGGAAAAACCAGGCAGCTGGGTCAATCTGGAAGGGCGGGTGCAGCGCGCCCTGCGGGCGACATTCCCGCCCGGAGACGCGCGCGACGACTGGACCATTTTCCGCGCGCTGGCGGATGTGCTGGACGTCGACCTCGGCTATGATAATCTGGTGCAGTTGCGGGCGCGCATTGCGCGCGAATGGCCGGAACTCGCCAGCGAGGGTCTGGTTGCCGCAGATTGGCAGCCGGCACAGATCGCGGCTGGCAAACCGTCCGGGCCGGCGGTGCCGCGCGCCCGTGACTTCTACAGCAGCAACCCGATTCTGCGCGCCAGCCCGACCATGCGCAGTTGCGTTGCGGAAATTCTCGAAGGGCGTACGCCCACGCCGGCGACATTAGCGGGGGCAGCGGAATAATGACGGAATTCTTCCAGAACTGGCTCGGCATCGGGTTCGGCTGGCTGGCCGCCAATCTGATTTATGTGCTGCTGATTGCAGTGCCGGTCATGGTCTGCATGGCTTTGTCGACCTGGGTCGATCGCAAGGTCTGGGCGGCGATGCAGATGCGGCGCGGCCCCAATGTGGTCGGGCCGATCGGCATATTGCAGCCTTTTGCCGACGGGCTGAAGCTGTTCCTGAAGGAAACCATCGTCCCATCGAGCGCCAACAAGGGCGTGTTCTTCATTGCGCCGATGATCACCTTCGTGCTGGCGCTGGTGGCCTGGTCGGTCATCCCGTTCAGCGCGGAAATGGTGCTGGCCAATATCAACCTTGGGCTGCTGTTTCTGTTCGCCATCGGTTCGATGGGCGTTTACGGCGTCATCATGTCCGGCTGGGCATCCAATTCGCGCTATCCCTTTCTGGGCGGCATGCGTTCGGCGGCGCAGATGGTGTCCTATGAAGTCTCGATGGGGATGATCGTCGTGACCGTCGTGCTGTATTCCTCCAGCTATAATCTGGTCGACATCGTCGAGCATCAGCGCGGCAATATCCTGGGCTTTCTGAATGGCAATGTTTTCAACCCATTGCTGTTTCCAATGGCGGTGATTTATCTGATTTCGGCGCTGGCCGAAACCAACCGCCCGCCATTCGACCTGCCCGAAGCCGAAGCCGAACTGGTGGCCGGTTATCAGGTCGAATATTCCTCGATGACCTTCGCGCTGTTTTTCCTCGGCGAATATATGAATGCGCTGCTGATGGGGGCGTTGATCAGCGTGCTGTTCCTGGGTGGCTATCTGCCGCCGGTGGACTGGGCGCCGCTCTATGCCGTTCCGGGGCTGTTGTGGCTGTTCGGCAAGATCGTTTTCATGTTCTTTGTCTTTGCCTGGGTGAAGGCCACGGTGCCGCGCTATCGCTATGACCAGCTGATGCGGCTGGGGTGGAAGATCTTTCTGCCGCTGTCGCTGTTCTGGGTGGCGCTGGTGTCGACCTGGCTCGTCTTTACCGGCCATTTTTCGGGAGGCGCTGCATGAGTATCGCTGACGCTGCAAAATCCGTACTTTTATGGGATATGGTGCTGGGCCATTGGACATCGCTGAAATACCTGTTCCGACCCAAGAGCACGATCAATTATCCTTATGAAAAAGGGTCACTCAGCCCGCGTTTCCGCGGGGAACATGCGCTTCGGCGTTATCCCAATGGCGAAGAACGCTGTATTGCCTGCAAGCTGTGCGAAGCGATCTGCCCGGCGCAGGCGATCACCATCGAAGCCGAGGAACGCGCCGATGGCAGCCGGCGAACGACGCGCTATGACATCGACATGACCAAATGCATCTATTGCGGTTTCTGTCAGGAAG
>CAZIAA010000065.1:0-7780 GCA_964537365.1 uncultured Sandaracinobacter sp. | reverse complement strand
GGGCAGCCAGCTGATGCCACGGTCACCCGGCGCCATGTTCATGCTGAGGGCGTGGCCATTCAGATTGGCCATGACGGCGCGGTGGGTGACAGCCACGCCATGTGGAAAACGAGTCGAGCCACTGGAATATTGCAGATAGGCAATGGCGTCCGGATCGGCTTTGGGCAGTTCCGCCGGACGCACTGGCAGCTTTTCGAATTCGCGCCAGCCAAGCGCTTCGGCAATGCCGTCGGCGGCTTCGGCAAACAGGGCGCCAAGGTCGTCCGGGCCGAGCACCAGCGCGGGCGCACAGCTTTGCAATTGCGTGCGGATCTGTTCGATATAGGCGTAACGGCCGCCAAAGGATGTCGGCAGAGGCAGCGGCACGGGCAGGATTCCAGCATAGAGCGCAGCATAGAACAGACAGGCGAATTCCGGCCCGGTTTCGGCAATCAGCGCCAGCCGCTCCCCGGCTTTCAGCCCCCTGGTCAGCAGCCGGCGGGCATTTTCGCGCGCGTCATGGGCCACTTCACTATAGGGATAGCTGCGCACCAGCACTGCCCGGCTGTCGTGGAAATTATAGCCGGTGGCGCCGGTCGCGGCATAATCCAGCGCTTCGGTCAGGGTCTGGTATTTTCCAGTGACGAATGGAATTCCCGAATGCAGCGGGGTTGGCTCCAGCCGCGCGGATGTTTTTTCCGTGGCTTTGTCCGAAACCGTCATCTTCGATACACCTTACTGATTCGTCCTGTTTCGAATTGGTCGGGAAATGCCGTCACAGAGACACAGAGCTCATAGAGACACAGGACTCATAGAGGCACAGGGCTGTGATGAAGACGCAGGTCTGCCCCGATCTGCCCCGAACCATTTCGGTCCGAACGATAAAGCCCGCAATGGTTCAAATATGGCCTGAACTGTGGCAAGAAAATGGCAAATGCCTTCCAAACGCACTGATCGAAAGCCAAAAACAGCGCGACCGCCGCTTGATCCGGCACTGTTGCGTGAAGTCGCCCTGCGTTACGTCGAACGCTATCAGACCAGCCGGGCGCGCCTGTCGCGCTTTCTGCGCCAGAAAATCCGTCAGCGCGGCTGGGCCGAAGGAATCGCGCCGCCTGATCCGGACGCGTTGGCGGACCAAATGGCGGCGCTGGGCTATGTTGACGATCAGGCCTTTGCCGAAAGCCGCGCCCGCGATATGGCGCAGCGCGGTCTGGGGGCAGGGCGCATCCGCGCGTCGCTTGGCGAATATGGCATTGCCGAACAGATTCGCGCCGATGTCGTCGAAGATCATGATCCACTGCAGGCGGCAATCCGTTTTGCCCGCCGCAAGCGCCTCGGGCCGTTCGGCCCGGCCAGCGACGATCCGCGTGTCCACCGCCGGCAACTGGCGGCATTCGCTCGCGCCGGCCACTCGTTCGAAATTGCCCTGCGCATTCTGGATGCGGAATCCGAAAGTGAATTATCCGAGGATTGATCAGGAAATCGGCTGACTTTTCGGGTGGCGCTGGCCCTCCCGGCCGAAATCGGCGGCTTCGGTGTCCTGACCGGCGTCGATGATGGCGCGCCGGATGGCGCGGGAACTGGCGAAGCGCTCGAACAGGGCATCGCCTTCGCGCCAGCGGATGGCGCGTTGCAAGGCGGTCAGATCCTCGGTGACACGGGCCAGAATTTCCAGCACGGAATCGCGGTTATACAGGAATACATCGCGCCACATGGTCGGGTCGGATGCCGCGATGCGGGTGAAATCGCGAAAACCGCCGGCGGAATATTTGATGACTTCGCTGCGCGTCACATTTTCCAGATCCGCCGCCGTGCCGACGATCGAATAGGCAATCAGATGCGGTACATGGCTGGTCACCGCCAGCACCAGATCATGGTGATGCGCGTCCATGGTTTCGACCGTTGAACCTATTGCCATCCAGAATGCCTGCAGCCGTGCCACGGCACCAGCGTCCGCGCCTTCGGGTGGAGTCAGAATGCACCAGCGGTCTTCGAACAGCTCGGCAAAACCGGCATCCGGCCCGGATTGTTCGGTCCCGGCCACCGGATGCGCCGGCACCAGTTCGACATGCGACGGCAGCAGCGGAGTCAGCGTCTGCAGCACCACCTGCTTCGCCGAGCCGACATCCGACAATATGGCACCCGCAGACAGTTCCGGCGCGATTTCCCGGCCGATTGCAGCATAGGCGCCAAGCGGCGTTGCAATCACCACCAGTTCGGCAGCGCGCACCGCAGCCGCGGCTGTGTCCGCGACTTCGTCGACGATGCCCAGTTCCGCCGCGCACTGGCGCACCGCCGGGCTGTTATCGGTGCCAACCACATGCACGGACGGCAGGCGCAACTGGACGGCGCGCGCCAGCGATGATCCGATCAGGCCCAGACCAATGATGGCAATGCGGGAGAATTCCGCCATCAGCTATGATTGACCAGAGCTTGCAGCGCGGCAATGAAACCAGTCGTTTCGGTTTCGGTGCCAACCGAAATACGCAATGCATCCGGCAGCCCCTGCGAGGGCAGCCAGCGCACGATATAGCCGGCCTGCATCAGCCCTTCATAGAGCTTGCCCGCCATGAGCGGCCCTTCCGTCGGGCAGGTCATCAGCACGAAATTCGCCGATGATGGCACCGCGCGCAGGCCATGGTTGGACAATTTGGCAATGGCGTCCTCCAGCCGCGCGCGCTGCTGCAGATTGCGCGTGCGGCAGGAATCGACATAAGCCTGATCCTCAATGGCGGCTTCGGCGGCGGCCAGCGCCGGCACGGCAATGGGGAAGGGCGCCCGCACGCGATTGAGTTCGGCAATGATGTCGGGATGGCCAGTGCCCCAGCCGACGCGCAAACCACCCAGACCGTAAATTTTGGAAAAGGTCCGCGTGGTCAGAACATTGGCGAATTTGCGGCTGAGTTCGAGGCCGCCATCGGGGTCGGAATCCGGCAGATATTCGGCATAGGCCTGGTCGATCACGAGCAGGATATCGGGGCGCAGACCGGCATGCAGCCGCGCCATTTCGGCGGCCGAAATCATCGTGCCGGTCGGATTATTGGGGTTGGCGATGAACACGACGCGGGTATCGGCGCGCACCATTGCCAACAGGGCATCGACATCGGCGGTGTAATCGCGATCGGCCGCCACCAGCGGTTCGGCGCCGGCGCGGCGGGCGGCAATCGGATAGACCATGAAGCCGTGCTGGACATGGATGACGCTGTCGCCTGGCTGACAATAGATCAGCGGCAGCAGATGCAGGATTTCATCCGAGCCCGTGCCGCAAACGATTCTGGCGGCATCCAGGTCATGCAGTTCGGCAATGCGGTTGCGCAAATTTGTCGCACTGCCGTCCGGATAACGGTGGCTGCCGGCTGATGCGTCGACCAGTGCGGCAATGGCCTTCGGGCTTGGCCCCCAGGGATTCTCATTGGAGGACAGCTTGACGGGGGGATGCGCGCCCAGCCCCTTGGAAGAGCCGGGGACATAGGCGTGGATGCGACGGATCCAGGGATTGGCTTGCGGTGCTGTCATGACGCTCCACCCGTTAGGATTGCCGGCGCCCGGCGGCAAGCCCTGTTCGAAGCCTTTGCCAGCCGCCAGGCGCGCTGCTAACGGCTGCTGGTTGTGACACCCGGAACCATCCATACCATCCACCGCCTGCCGGCCGATCTGCCGCTGGATTGCGGCCGGCTGTTGCCGCGCCCGGCCATCGGCGTGGAATGCGTTGGCGAACTGAACGAAGCGCGCGACAATGCCGTCCTGATTTGCCATGCCCTGACCGGCGATCAATATGTTGCCAGCACGCACCCGCTGACCGGCAAGCCGGGCTGGTGGTCGCGCATGATCGGCCCCGGCAAACCCGTCGATCCGGCGCGCCATTTCATCATCTGCACCAACGTCATTGGCGGCTGCATGGGCAGCGAGGGCCCATCCAGCCCACATCCCGAAGACGGCAAGCCCTGGGCCGTGCGCTTTCCAGTCATCACCATTGCCGACATGGTTCGCGCCCAGGCCGCGCTGCTTGACGATATGGGCATTACCCAGTTGCGGGCCGTCATTGGCGGCTCCATGGGCGGCATGCAGGCAATGCAATGGGCGGCGTCCTTCCCGCAGCGGGTGGAATCCGTCATTGTGATTGCGTCGGCGGCAAGGCACAGTGCGCAGAACATCGCCTTCAACGAAGTCGGGCGGCAGGCGATTATGGCCGATCCGGCCTGGAAGGGCGGCTATTATGCCATCGGCAAAGGCCCGGCCAAGGGCCTCGCAGTTGCACGCATGGCCGCGCATATCACCTATCTGTCAGAAGCCGGGCTGACGGCCAAATTCGGCCGTCGCCTGCAGGCCAAGGAAGCAAAAGGCTTCGGATTCGACGCCGATTTTCAGATCGAAAGCTATTTGCGGCATCAGGGCATGAGCTTTGTCAGCCGCTTTGACGCCAACAGCTATCTCTATATCACCCGGGCGCTGGATTATTTCGATCTGGCCGAAAGCTATGGCGGTCGGCTGGCCAAGGCGTTTCTGCAGACCGAAGCGCGGTTCTGCGTGATTTCCTTCGATACCGACTGGCTCTACACCACGGCCGAAGCCAAGCGCATCGTGCGCGCTCTGGTCGCCGCCGGCCGTCATGTCAGCTTTGTCGAACTGCAAAGCCCCTATGGCCATGACGCCTTTCTGCTCGATACCCCCGGCCTCAATGTCGTGGTCGATGGCTTTCTGCGCGCCGCCGAGGTGCCGGCATGAGCGGCTCGCGCGCCCGGCTGAAGCAGATTGCAGCGCTGGTGCCAGAGGGCGCCAGCGTGTTGGATGTCGGCTGCTCCGATGGCTGGCTGCTGGCCTATCTGCGCGACACCAAGCAGGTCGATGGCCGCGGCATCGAAATCGACCCGGACCGGGTCGCGGTTGCAGTCGCGCAAGGCTTATCGGTGCTGCAGGGCGACGCGATGCATGATCTTGGCAGTTTTCCCAGCCAGTCAGTCGATTATGCCGTGCTGTCGGAAGCGTTGCAGACCATGCACCGCCCGGCCAAGGTGTTGCAGGAACTGGTGCGGATCGGCCGCCGCGCCATTGTCGCCTTTCCGAATTTCGGCTTCTGGCAGGTGCGCACCAGCCTGATGTTCGGCGGCCGCATGCCGGTCACTGATAATCTGTCGGCCAGCTGGTATGAAACCGAGAATATCCATTTCTGCACCATTGCCGATTTCCTCGCGCTGGCGCAGGAACTTGGCCTGACGATCGAACGCGAAACCTATTTCGCAGCGGAAAAGCCTGTCCGGCTGTGGCCCAATCTGCGCGCCGATCACGCGCTGTTCGTGCTGCACCGGTAATTGCGCGCCCGGCTCATTCCGGTTCCTTAACGGCGGCGCAGCAATTCCCGCATGGCGCGATCAAGCCCGTCCAGCGTCAACGGGAACATGCGGCCCTCCATCAGCGTCTTGATCATCTGGATCGACTGGCTGTGGCCCCAATGTTCCTCCGGAATGGGGTTGATCCACACCGACGAACGATAAAGCTCGGTGATGCGCTTCATCCACACTTCGCCGGATTCCTCGTTCCAATGCTCGACCGAGCCGCCGGGGTAACTGATTTCATAGGGGCTCATCGAAGCATCGCCGACGAACACCAGCTTATAGTCATGCGGGAATTTGTGCATGACATCGAAGGTTGGCGTGCGCTCTGCCCAGCGGCGCAGATTGTCCTTCCACACCGCTTCGTAAAGGCAGTTGTGGAAATAGAAATATTCCAGATGCTTGAATTCGCTGCGCGCCGCTGAAAACAGTTCCTCCATGACCTTGATGTGCGGATCCATGGAGCCGCCGACATCGAGAAACAGCAGCAGCTTGACGGCGTTGTGGCGCTCGGCACGCATGACGATATCGAGATAGGCCTTGCGCGCGGTGCCGCGAATGGTTTCATCGAGATCGAGTTCCGTCGCGGCGCCTTCGCGGGCAAATTTGCGCAGCCGCCTGAGCGCAATCTTGATGTTGCGGGTGCCCAGTTCGACCGAGGAATCGAGATTGCGAAATTCGCGTTTGTCCCAGACCTTGAGAGCACGGCCATGGCGCCCCTTGTCCTGGCCGATGCGCACACCTTCCGGGTTGTAGCCATGGGCGCCATAAGGCGATTTTCCAGCAGTGCCGACCCATTTATTGCCACCCTGATGGCGTTCTTTCTGCTCCTCCAGACGCTTTTTCAGCGTCTCCATGATTTCTTCCCAGCTGCCAAGAGATTCGACTTCCGCCATTTCCTCCGGCGTGAGATAGAGTTCCGCCAGTTTCTTCAGCCATTCTTCGGGAATTACCGCGGTTCCGGTTTCGATATCGCTTTCCAGTCCCTTGAAGACCTTGGCAAATACCTTGTCGAAGCGATCGAGAAAGCCTTCGTCCTTCACATAGATCGCGCGCGACAGGTAATAGAAATCCTCGACTCTGGGCTCGATCACCTGCGCCCGCATGGCTTCCAGCAGCATCAGATGCTCTTTCAGCGAGACGGGAATCCTGGCCTGGCGCAATTCATCGAGAAAATTCAGAAACATGTCGCAAACCTTGTGGCAAGCGTGAAAAAACCGGCTTCCTGCCTAGCGGCTGGCAATAGCGATTGACAGCCTGAACCGACATCTTCAAGAGTCCCTGCGAATATTTTCGCCGGAATTTCTGCAATGCCAGGCGGGCAGAAGCTGCCAGAACTGGCGATAAGGCCGAACCGGAACGACAGCCGGGCCTGATTGGCGGCGCGCAGCCGCACAGCCGACGGGCAATGCGGGAAGACGATACGAAAAGACTGTACGAGAAATACGCGAGGGAGATTGCAAATGGTGAATATGTGGCCGGAATTCCAAGGCAAGCGCGTGCTGGTCACGGGCGGCAGCAGTGGCATTGGCCTGGCCACGGCGCGGGCCTTCCACGATGCCGGCGCCGCTGTCGCCATCACCGGTACCCGCAATACCGCTGCGGATTACCCCGACGACCTCAGCGCCTTCACCTATGTTCAGGCCGATTTCGAGAAATCCGGCGCTGCTGCTGCATTGGCAGCGGCCGTTGGCGAGCTGGATATCCTCGTTAACAACGCCGGCAAGAGCAGTGCCGATGAATATACTGCCGAAGGATTCCGCTCCACCATGAATGTCAATCTCATGGCCGTGATGGATGTCTGCCTCGCCTTTTACCCGACATTGCGGAAGAACACCGGCGCAGTCGTCAATGTTGGCTCGCTGTCGAGCTTTCTGGCGCTGCGGGAAGTGCCGGCCTACACCGCTTCCAAGGCCGGCATATTGGGACTGACCCGGGCGCTGGCGGACAAATGGGCGCGCGATCCGGTGCGCGTCAATATGGTGGCGCCGGGCTTCATCCGCACCCGCATGACTGCCAAACAGACGGCCAATCCGGAACATGAAAAGCGCCTGATGCGGGCCATTCCGGCCAACCGGCTGGGCGACCCCGACGACGTGGCGCAATCGATCCTGTTT
Organism: uncultured Sandaracinobacter sp.; assembly: GCA_964537365.1. GTDB lineage: Bacteria > Pseudomonadota > Alphaproteobacteria > Sphingomonadales > Sphingomonadaceae > Sandaracinobacteroides. The sequence continues at coordinate 354 of CAZIAA010000065.1, read as the reverse complement.
CTGGCATCGCCGCGCTCTGCCTATATTGTCGGCCAGTCGATTGCCATCGATGGCGGGCTGTTGCTGCGCTAAGTCTTCGCGCAGCTAGTCGTCGCGCGCTTTGGCGGCGTCGATAATGTCGCCGACATCGCGGGATTGCGGCCGATCTTGGTCGGCGATGGCGCGGGCGGCGCGCACATCCTCGACCGATCGTTCAAGGCCGGTTTCAATGGCGGCATCCGCCTGCGGCGCGCGTTGTTCCTGCTGCTGACAGGCAGCACAGAACAGCAGGGCGATGAGGGCAAGGGCGGCGCCCTGGGTTTTCATGGTCTGGCATCCGCATCGGTTGGCACCACGTCTTCGGCAGAGCTGCCA
>CAZIAA010000064.1:0-7954 GCA_964537365.1 uncultured Sandaracinobacter sp. | reverse complement strand
CATCAAGCTCTTCACCTTCGTCGTCTCGGCAATGATGGCCGGCATTGCGGGCGCTGCGACAGTTGCCGGCTGCGGCAGAAGGGTTTTGCCGAAGCCGGAATCCCTGATCCGACGGCTTATGCCTGAATCGGTCCGGAGCAGGAATGATGGCGGCATGGCCGCGAAACGGGAGAGGGCAGGGCTATGACGGGCACGCAGGTGGCGACGGCCGCGGAAGTGGTGGCGTTCTGGCGCGATGCCGGGGCAGAAGCCTGGTTCCGCCGCGATGCTGCTTTTGACGCGGAGTTCCGCGATCGCTTTCTGACGACATATGAACGCGCGGCGCAGGGCGATCTCGATCACTGGATGGCGGATGCCGAAGGCGCGCTGGCGCTGATGATCCTGCTGGATCAGTTTCCGCGCAATGCCTTTCGCGGATCGGCGCGCAGTTTTGCAAGCGACAGCAAGGCGCTGGGGCTTGCGGAACAGGCGGTGGCGGACGGCCATGATCTGCGCGTCGATCCGGCGTTGCGGTTCTTTTTCTATATGCCGTTCGAACATTCCGAAGCGGCCGCGGATCAGCAGCGCGCACTGGACCTGATGCGGCCGCTGGGTGGCGAGACCTTGCGCTATGCCGAAATTCACGCCGATGTCATTCGCCGTTTCGGCCGCTTTCCGCATCGCAATAAAATCCTCGGGCGTGTGTCCACGCCCGAGGAGCTGGAGTTTCTGGCGGCCGGCGGGTTCGCCGGCTGAATAATTCAGGCGCGGGTGGACAGCGCCCGCTGCGGCTGGCGCCGACGCGCCGCCATGCCGACAAGACCGAATCCGGCAATCAGCATGGCCCAGCTGGCAGGCTCCGGAATGCCCGACACGACATCGCCGGCAGGGGTTTCGCCGACGATCAGAAAGCTGCCGCCAAAGCGCATGCCGTAAATCAATGTGCCATCGTCATAGGCAACACCGCGAAAGCGGGTCTCGTTCAGGCCATCGGGGGTGGAAATCGGTGCAAGTTCGGACAGGTTGAATTCATCCAGCACATTGCCGGCCTGATCGAGCGTCCAGATGGTCGGATCATTGCCATATTCCGGTATGTAATAGCTCAGATTGAAGCCCAGCTGTTGATAGCCGGTGCTGCCGAGCAATTGCATGCTGCCTTCGCCGGAATCCAATCCGAGAAAAGTGAACTCACCGCCAAGCTCGCCATTGCCGCCGAGATAATAGCCAAATACGGTGTCCTGGCCGACAAATGCGCCCAGGCCGGTATTGCCGCCATAGGGATTGGTGGTCGAGCCGACGGTTCCCGGTGCCGCCGTGAAGCTATAGCCATCGACATTGATTGGCCCGAAGGTGAAATCCGGGATTTCATTCTTGTAGGCGGACAGATCAAGCCCGCGGCCGGTATAGCCATCGGCACTGGTCAGCAGGGTGGGGCCGGCCAGCACGGGCGAGGCAAAGGCTGCCAGCGCGGCGAACAGAACAGGCTTCAGCATGGAACTCTCCTTTGTTTGCCGCCATGCGCAGACGACAGGAACATGTGCAGTAGCAGAGAAGCGTTCATGCAAATCCGCATGCACCAGCCAGCCTCGCCACTGAGTTCGTTAACATTAACGATCGTACCTGCTTTTGAGCAAGAACCATACCAGTCCATTATGGACGCAGAGAATCAATTGCTTGGGCAATCTTATGACCGTGCCGATGTCAAAGTAATTTACATGTAAAATATGGATTAACCAATAATCAGGGTTAATTTTCCAGAAGCTTACGCTCACTGGACAGCCGCAGCATTTCCTGTTGCAGCTTTTCGAACGCGCGCGCTTCGATCTGGCGCACACGCTCGCGGCTGATGCCATATTCTACCGACAATTGCTCCAGCGTCTGCGGCTTTTCCGACAGCCGCCGCTCGGTCAGGATGTGGCGTTCGCGCTCTTTCAGGCTGGCAAGCGCGTCCTGCAGCAGGTCGCGGCGGATATCCACTTCCTGGCGTTCGGCGGCAATGATTTCCTGGTTCGGGGTGTCGTCCGCCAGCCAGTCCTGCCATTCGCCTTCGCCATCCTCGCTCGTCGGTACATTCAGGCTGGTGTCGCCGCCCTTGGCCATGCGCCGGTTCATCTGCACGACATCGTCCTCGGACACGCCAAGGTCGGTTGCGATCTGCTTCACGTCATCGGGATGCAGATCGCCGTCATCAATGGCATCGAGCTGGCTTTTCAGCCGGCGCAGATTGAAAAACAGCTTTTTCTGCGCCGCCGTGGTGCCGATCTTCACCAGCGACCAGGAACGCAGGATATATTCCTGAATGGAGGCCTTGATCCACCACATGGCATAGGTGGCGAGGCGGAAGCCCTTTTCCGGTTCGAATTTCCGCACCCCCTGCATGAGGCCAATATTGCCTTCGCCGATCAGTTCGGACACCGGCAGGCCATAGCCGCGATAGCCCATGGCGATTCGGGCGACGAGGCGCAGATGCGAGGTCACCAGGCGCGTCGCAGCCTCCGGATCCTGATGCTCCTTCCAGCGCTTGGCCAGCATATATTCCTCTTCCGGCTCAAGCAGGGGAAATTTGCGGATTTCCGCCAGATAGCGGTTCAGACTGGCCTCGGGGCCAAGTGCTGGAATCGTGGCTGGGACGTTACCGGTCATGGGCGTCTCCTTTGCTGGCCGATCGGATGAGGCAATAAGACAATGAAACAGGATGGCAGCTTATTGCAGAGCGATGAGCAGCGCCTGAATATCTGCGGGCAATGGGCTTTCGAATTGCAACATAGCATGGCTGATCGGGTGTTCAAAGCGCAGCGCTGCGGAATGCAGCGCCTGACGGTCAAATCCGATTCTCCGGCAAAGTTCCCGCAGCCGGCCCTGCCCATAGAATGGGTCGCCCAGCAAGGGGTGGCCGATATGCGCCATATGCACGCGGATCTGATGCGTGCGCCCGGTTTCCAGCCGGCATTCCACCAGCGCGGCGCGGTCGAATATCTGCCGGGTGCGGTAATGCGTGATTGCCAGCCGGCCACTGCCGGCGGGGACGACCGCCATTTTCTGCCGGTTGCGGGCTGATCGTCCGAGATGGGTTTCGATGCGGCCGGCCGGGGGGGCGGGCTGGCCGGCGACCACCGCCAGATACTGACGCTGGATGCTGTGGCTACGGAACTGCTGGGCCAGATGGCGATAGGCCGGCAGGGTTTTCGCCACCACCAGCAGCCCCGACGTATCCTTGTCGAGGCGGTGGACGATTCCCGGCCGGGCAATATCGCCAATGCCCGGCAGCCGCCCGGCGCAATGGTGCAGCAGCGCGTTCACCAGCGTGCCATCGGGGTTGCCGGCGGCCGGATGCACCACCAGCCCGGCCGGCTTGTCGACGATCAGCAGATGCGGATCCTCGAAGATGATATCGAGCGGAATATCCTGTGGTTGCGGCGCTGCCGGCCGGGGTTGCGGAATGGCGGCGGTCACGGCTTCGCCGCCCTGCATCTTGCGCGCCGGATCGCGTTCCAGCCGGCCATCGACATGCACAGCACCGGCCGACACCAGTGCCTTCAGCCGTTCGCGCGACAGCGTCGGGATGGCCTGCGCCAGCGCCCGATCAAGGCGCCAGCCGCGCGCCTCTGTCGCCAGCGTCACCTGTTGCAGCGCCGCGTCGGCTTGTGGTGCTGGCGGGTTATTGGCATTCATGCCGCATGGCGGAGACAAAGGCGGTTCCTTTCCCGGCGATCCTCCCGGTGGATCCGGCTGCAGCGCCGGTCATCCTCGAGCCAGCGGCCGCAGCGGTCATGCTGGCGGCTTCGCGCGATGCCGATCCGCTGGAAGCCTGCGGGCTGCTGTTCGGCGCGGCCGGGCAGATCCGGCTGGCCAGTGTGGCGCGCAATATCGCCGACTGCCCGCGTCATCGTTTCGAAATCGACCCGCAGCATCTGTTCGAGGCTCAGCGTCGCAGTCGCGCTGGCCCGCACCGCATCATTGGCTGCTGGCATTCGCACCCCACGGGCAGCCCCTGGCCCAGCGCCCGGGATCGCGCCGGCGTGCAGGACGTACACTGGCTGTGGCTGATCATTGCCAATGGCGCGGTGCGCGGTTTCGTGCCTTCGGTGCGCGGCTTTACCGAGGTTGCGCTGCAGACCTCTGCTCTGGTACCGGAAAATCGTCATGGCACGAGGTGAAATTCTCTGGTTCGACCACAAGCGTGGCTTTGGCTTCATCCGCCCCGACATGGGGCCGAAAGACGTGTTCGTCCATATTTCCGCCATTGTCGACAGCGAAAGCAACCCGCTGTCGCCCGGGGATCGGGTGGAATTCGAATTGATGCAGGCCAGTGACGGCCGGCTGACCGCGGAACGGGTGCTGCCACTGCGCTAGCGCCGGGCAGGCGTTGCAGCTGCCGGACCGGCCGGGTCTTTCCCCGCGCGGTCAGGCGTGGTCGGGTTCCGCCATCAGTTCGACGAGCACGCCGCCCATGTCTTTCGGGTGAACGAAAATGACCGGCACGCCATGGGCGCCGATGCGGGGTTCGCCACCGCGCAGCACGGTTGCGCCTTTGGAGACCAGAAAATCGCGTGCTTCGATAATATCGGGCACTTCGAAGCACACATGGTGCTGCCCGCCCTTGGGATTCTTTTTCAGAAAGCCGTGCACCGGGCTATCGTCGCCCAATGGCTCCAGTAGTTCGATCTGGGAATTGGGCAGGTCGACGAAGCACACACGCACGCCCTGTTCGGGCATGTCGAATGCGTCGTGGATATTGGTTGCGCCCATGATGTCGCGATAGAATTTCACGCTGTCGGGGATGGAGGGCGTGGCCACGCCCACATGGTTCAGTCTGCCGATTTTCATGGTTTCACCTCAAATTTTTCGCTGAATTTCATTTTGCGCGCCCGGTCGTTCGCACTGGTCAAAAGGGGACGTCATCATCCATATCGTCGTCGAATGGCGAAGGACCGCTGTCGAAGCTGCTGCCGGACGAGCGCGATGGCGACGATCCGCCGAAATCGCCACCGCCTGAGCCGCCGAAGCCACCCCCGGAACCACCACCCTGACCGCCACCGCGGCTGTCGAGCATGACCAGCTGGCCGCCGAAGCCGCCAACCCGCACTTCGGTGGTATAGCGGTCATTGCCCTGCGCGTCCTGCCATTTGCGGGTCTGCAGCTGGCCTTCGAGGTAAACTTTCGAGCCTTTGCGGAGATATTGTTCGGCAACACGCACCAGCCCGTCGCCATTGATGACGACATTGTGCCATTCGGTGCGGTCGCGGCGTTCGCCGGTGGCGCGGTCTTTCCAGGATTCGGATGTGGCAATGCGCAGATTGGCGATGCGGCCGCCATTGGCAAAGCTTTTCACTTCCGGATCAGCGCCAAGATTGCCGATCAGGATTACCTTGTTGATGCTGCCGGCCATGGCCATCTCTCCCGTGGTTGGTGTGTATGCGGCGGCTTGGTGGTGCGCGCCCGAAGATCGGGGCGAGCGATAGGCCAGTGCGGCCGGGTTCGGCAAGAGGCCAGTTCGGCCCGCTCTGGCGTCTCAACTGCTGCGATAACGCAGCCGGCCGAGGAATTCCGCCACGCGCGGCCGACCGGCCGGCAGTCGGTCGCGCAGCCGCGTCCGAGCCGAGTGAAACTGCATCACATTGCCGATTCGGCGCTCCAGAAAGCCCATGCTGTCAATCTGGCCGGGGCTGTCGTCGCCCAGCCAGTACAGCAAGGTCGAGGTGTAAACGGCGGCGGCCGTTGCGCGTTTGGTGTAATGGCTGAAATCCGTGGCGCTGTCGCCAGCGGCGCGCCAGATCGCATCGGCGGTGCGCCAGGCAAGGCGCGCGGCCGCCGGCGCATTGGACGGCAGTGCCAGCAGCGTGACAGCACGGCGCACGGCGTCGCGGTACGGTGCCGCCTGTTGCAGCCGCAGGCGAATGGCGCCCGCCACCCGGTCGCGGACCTTCAATGCCTGTAATGTATCCGCTGCGGCCAGCATGGCGGCATCGGCCGCGGCGGTGAAACAGTCCACCATCTGCACGGCGCCGCCGGGAAAGGCGATTTCCGCCAGCGACTCCGGCAGTCCCAGATCCCGCAGCGCATTGCGCAGCGCGGCCTTGCTCCAGCCATCGAACGGCACATGCACCAGCATGGCCTGCACCAGCCGGGGCCGAAGCTCGGCCAGAGGAAGCTCCGCGATTGCGGTTGTCGGCAGCGATTCAGCGGCTGGTTGTTCAGTCATGCGGGGCCCGCCCTTTCGGCTTTTCAAAGGGGTTGTCTGTCTGATACAGAAGATGTTGCCCCGCTGCATCCCTTTTGTTAAGGGGCGTCGCCCGCCATGGCTTTCGTCATTGCGTGCGCGATTCTTTTGCGTGTCGAACAGTCTGCGTCGAACAGGGCATCGGGATTTGTTGCGCGGCCTAATGTATTGCGCAGATGCCATTGTGTTTTGCAGCGGCTTGTATTTCGCGCCACGTGAATGCGGAATTGCACGCCTGCATAGGCAAGGCGGCGGGCGGATATTTCGAAGGGTCGGTTGCGCTGACAGTGGTGCTGGCGTGGGTGGCCTTCGTTCGTCGAAACGGGTTTCCAGCAGATTCGTTATTTGGAAGGTGTTGAACGGTTTATGCAGATCATTGTTCGCGACAACAACGTAGACCAGGCGCTGCGCGCGCTGAAGAAAAAGCTGCAGCGCGAAGGGGTCTATCGCGAAATGAAGCTGCGCCGGCATTATGAAAAGCCTTCGGAAAAGCGCGCGCGCGAACGGGCGGCGGCCATCCGGCGCGCCCGCAAGCTGGACCGCAAGCGCGCCGAACGCGACGGCGTGCGCTGAACAAATCCGACAGGCGCCGGCCGGATGCCGGCGTCGCGCGCGGACCGGCGCAAACCGGCATTGCGCGCGGAATTGTGAAAAGGATTGGACGAATGGCACAGGCGGGCGATGCCGGCTATGGCATTGGCAAGTGGGTTGTGGCGGCGCTGGCGCTGCTGCTGGTCGTGATCGCGCTGGCATTTGCCACTCTGGGACCGTTGCGCGCGCCACTGGCGGAGGCAAATGCCTATCTCGCCGCCAATGCGGAAAAGTCCGGCGTCGAAACCACTGCCAGCGGCCTGCAGATCGAAACGCTGGCGGTGGGCGAAGGCGAATCGCCACAGCCGGATGATGTCGTTCTGGTCAATTACGAAGGCCGTCTGGCGGATGGAACGGTGTTCGATTCCAGCTACAGCCGTGGCCAGCCGGCGGCATTCGGCCTGGCCGATGTAATTCCGGGCTGGGCCGAAGGTCTGCAGCACATGCAGCCGGGTGGTCGTGCCCGCTTCACCATTCCGCCCCGGCTTGGCTATGGCGCCCAGGGCGCGGGCGGAATCATCCCGTCCAATGCCGTGCTGGTGTTCGATGTGGAACTTCTGGCCATCGCCCCGAGAGAGGGGATGGAGGGGATGGCAGCGCCGGCGGAACAACCGGCAGAAGCGGAGCGGCCCGCCGAATAACAGTCCCGCTGTTTCTGGCCACGCGGATGATCGCGTCGGGGCAGGAACAGGGCAATAGCAACAGGGCGCGCAGGCATGGCCGGGCGCGCCCTTTTGTTTTTCGCTGGAATTCCTGTGCCGGTGGCGCGCCCGCCAATCAGGCGATCAGCCCGCACCCCAGTCATCATCGGCGGGGTCGGAAAAGCGGGTGAATTCGCGGTTGAAGATCAGCGGCACGGTGCCGGTGGCACCATGGCGCTGCTTGGCGACGATCACTTCCGCCCGGCCGCGCAGCCGGTCGGCGCGCTCCAGCCAGGCCTGAAATTTCTCGCTGCCGTCTTCGGGCTTGCGCATTTCATGGTAATATTCCTCGCGGAACACGAACAGCACGATATCGGCGTCCTGCTCGATGGTGCCGGATTCGCGCAGATCCGCCAGTTGCGGGTGCTTGTCCTCGCGGTTTTCCACCTGCCGCGACAATTGCGACAACGCCAGCACCGGCAGATCCAGTTCCTTGGCCAGCGTTTTCAGGCCACGAGTGATT
>CAZIAA010000063.1:5302-8080 GCA_964537365.1 uncultured Sandaracinobacter sp. | reverse complement strand
TGAGCCGGGTGGGCGCATTGACGATATTGCGCGGCGGCGGCAGCGAACCGCTTTCCTTCGCCGCGCGCATCGCCGATTTATGCGCCGCATAGGCGCGGTTCGATTTGGGCGCGGTCGCCAGATACAAGACGGCATGCGAAATCGCCAGTTCGCCTTCGGGGCTGCCAAGAAAATCATAGCTGTCCTTGGCCGCCAAAGTTACGGCAAGCGCATTAGAATCGGCCAGCCCTATGTCTTCGGAGGCAAAGCGCACAAGGCGGCGCAATATATATAGCGGCGCTTCGCCCGCCACCAGCATGCGGGCCAGCCAGTAAAGCGCTGCATCCGGATCGGAGCCGCGCAAGGATTTGTGCAGCGCCGAAATCAGATCATAATGGCCGTCGCGGTCCTTGTCATAGACCGGCACGCGCTGTTGCAGGATGGTCGCCATCTGCGCCGGCGCCAATGTGGTGCCGGGATCGAGCGCCAGCAATGTTTCCGCCTGTCCAAGGATATAGCGCCCGTCACCATCGGCGCCGGCAATGAGCGCTGCGCGCGCGGTATCATCCAGCGGCAGCGGCCGGCCGGCATGCTGTTCGACGCGCTGCAACAATTGCTCCAGCGCGTCGGCATCGAGGCGATTTAGGGTCAGCACCTGCGCGCGCGACAATATCGCGGCATTCAGTTCGAAACTGGGGTTTTCCGTGGTCGCGCCCAAAAGGGTGATGGTGCCGTCTTCCATCGGCGCCAGAAAGCCGTCCTGCTGGCTGCGGTTGAAACGGTGGACTTCATCGACAAAGAGCAAAGTACGCTCCGGCGACAGCCGGGCGCTGGCAAAAATCTGTTTCAGTTCCGCCGTCGAGGTCATGACCGCCGACACGCCGACAAAGCGGTATTGCGCGGCATCAGCCAGCAGCCGGGCGATGGTGGTCTTGCCGCTGCCGGGCGGGCCCCAGAAAATCAGATTCGGCAGCTGGCCGGCGGCCAGCATGCGCCGCAGCGCGCCATCCGGGCCGAGCAGCTGCGGCTGGCCGACGACTTCCTCCAGCGATTGCGGCCGCAGCCGTTCCGCCAGCGGCACGCGGCCGCTGTCGACGGGGGTATCGGAATCGGCAAAAAGGTCCGCCATGGCGGCCTGTTATGGCGCAAATTGCAACCGCTGCAAAATGCCTATTTCCGGGCGCGGCTGACGACGGATTCCGGCAGGTCCTCGGCAAAGATGCGCTGGTAATATTCAGCGACGATGGCGCGCTCGGCTTCGTCGCAGCGGTTGAGGAAGCTGACGCGGAAGGAAAAGCCCAGATTCCTGAAGATATCGTTGTTTTGCGCCCAGGTGATGACGGTGCGCGGGCTCATGACCGTGGAAATGTCGCCGGCAATGAAGCCTTGCCGGGTCATGTCGGCGACCTTGACCATATTGGCCAGTGTTTCGCGCGGCGTGTTCGGGCATTTCGAGGCAACGATATTCACTTCGGTTTCCGCCGGCAGATAATTCAGCGTGGTGACGATCGACCAGCGGTCCATCTGACCCTGATTGATCTGCTGGGTGCCGTGGTAAAGCCCGGAGGTATCGCCCAGACCCACGGTATTGGCGGTTGCGAACAGCCGGAACCAGGGGTTGGGACGGATGACCCGGTTCTGATCGAGCAGCGTCAGCTTGCCTTCGACTTCGAGGATGCGCTGGATGACGAACATCACATCCGGGCGGCCGGCGTCATATTCGTCGAAGACGAGGGCAGTCGGAGTCTGCAGCGCCCAGGGCAATATGCCTTCGCGGAATTCCGTCACCTGCTTGCCGTCGCGCAGGACGATGGCGTCCTTGCCGACAAGGTCGATGCGGCTGATATGGCTGTCGAGATTGATGCGGATGCAGGGCCAGTTGAGACGCGCGGCCACCTGTTCGATATGGGTCGATTTGCCGGTGCCGTGATAGCCCTGGATGAGGACGCGGCGATTAAAGGCAAAGCCGGCCAGAATGGCCATGGTGGTATCGGGATCGAACACATAGCTGGGATCGAGATCCGGCACGCGTTCATCCGCTCGCGAAAACGCCGGGATCTTCATGTCGATGTCGACACCAAAGGTTTCGCGCGCGTCGACTTCGATGTCCGGGGCGGACATCAGCGTCGGGGAATGGGGTTCGGTATCGGATGCGAGTTTCAGGCTGCTCATGTCTGCTCGTTGCCTCTCATGCAGGAAATTCGCAAGGGTCATGGCTGCATTATGTCAAAAAAGCGCAGGATCGGACGCTGACTGCACCCTGTCTGCCGCGGCGTTTTGCCATTGCCGGCCGGCGGTTCCGGCCAAGGCTTCCGTTGCCGGATGTCCGAGTCTAAGGATGAGCCATGCGCCTTTCCGATTGCCATAATGTGCGGGATTTCCGCAAATTTGCGCGTCGCCGCCTGCCGGCGCCGGTGTTCCATTACATCGATGGCGCGGCCGATGATGAAATTACCCGCAACCGCAATATCACCGCCTTTGATCGGGCCGATCTGGTGCCCGATGTGCTGGCCGGCGTGGCTGAGATCGACATGTCGGTCGAAGTTCTGGGGCGGCGGCTTGCAATGCCGCTGTTCCTCAGCCCGACGGCGTTGCAGCGGCTGTTTCACTGGCAGGGTGAACGCGCGGTCGGACGCGCGGCTTCGGCCTATGGCACCTATTTCGGCGTTTCCAGCCTGTCGACGGTCAGTCTGGAAGAAATCGGCGAACAGGTCAGCGGCCCGAAAATGCTGCAGCTTTATGTCCATAAGGATGACGGGCTGAACAAAAGTCTGGTGCAGCGGGCGCAAGCATCCGGTT
>CAZIAA010000063.1:0-5292 GCA_964537365.1 uncultured Sandaracinobacter sp. | reverse complement strand
CGAGATATTCATCCGGAAATTGCTGCTCACTCCCGCAGGAATCCGGCTTTGATTGCCTGACGCTCACTGTCGACAGCATCGTTGGCGGCAATCGTGAACGCGATCTGGTGACCGGCTTTACCACGCCGCCGCGCTTTACCGCGGCCAGTGTCTGGCAATATGCCAGCAAGCCCGGCTGGGTGCTGAATTTCTTCCTGCGCGAGCGTTTCAACCTGCCCAATCTGGAAACCCATGTCGCGGCCGGCTCCAGCAAGGCAATGACGGTCGGCAATTATTTCACCGAAATGCTGGACCAGAGCCTGGATTGGAAACGCGCCGAATCGATTCGCAAATCCTGGGGCGACAAGCCTTTCTGCCTGAAGGGCGTGATGAGTGTCGAGGATGCCCGCCGCGCCATTGATATCGGCGCGACTGCAATCATGGTTTCCAACCATGGTGGCCGCCAGCTGGATGGCAGCCGCACGCCTTTCGATCAGATTGCCGAGCTGGCGGATGCCGTGGGCGATGACATCGAGCTGATTTGCGATGGCGGCATCCGCCGTGGCACCCATATTCTGAAGGCATTGGCGGCGGGGGCGCGGGCCTGTTCCGGCGGCCGACTTTATCTTTATGCGCTGGCGGCGGCGGGTGAAGCCGGGGTGCGCAAGACTCTGGAAAATTTCCGCAGCGAGATCGAACGCGACATGAAGCTGATGGGCGTCCGTCGTCTCGATCAATTGAATCGGTCGAAATTGCGCTATCGCTGACAGCAGCCGTCAGCGGCTGGCAAAGCGGCTGCTGGCACAAAGCAGCGCATAGGCCTCGGTCAGCTTCTGGAAACGCGCTTCATGGTTGCGGCTGCCGGCATTGGCGTCCGGATGGTAGCGGCGGGCAAGCTGGCGGTATTTCGCCTTGATGTCGGCAAGAGTCGCCGTCTCCGCCAGCCCGAGCGCGGCCAGCGCCTGCCGCTCGGCTCTGGACAATGGCGGCGTCTGCTCGGGGCGGATGCCTTCGCCTGCGACTTTCCAGCGCAACACACCCAGGGGATCACGAATTTCGAAATCCCCTTGGCCGGCATTATGGGCGAACACCCTGGTTTCGCGTTCCCAGTTCGGATAGGGCGATTGCGCGGCCCAGATTTCGGAGTCGTCCATGCCGGCGAAATAATCCCAGCCGGCGTTGAAATCGCGCACATGCTGCAGGCAGAAATATTGCCATTGCGGCGGCCCGGCGCCATCGGCGCGGCGACGACCGGGGCCATCCACGGGGGCACGATATTCACCCGGCGCATCGCAATCGGGGTGGGCGCAACTGCCCGCATGCGGAAAAGCGCCGGCTTTGCCTTTCATGACTGTTCTCTGGCTTATTGTCGGATTCCCTGTCAGCTACGCCCGGCATATAGGAAATCAAACAGCAATTCGCGAGCAGGAGAAAATGATATGGCCGAAGTGAAGGCGGAAATCGAACGGCGATTGCGGGCCGCCTTTGCGCCGGCGCATCTGGTCGTTACCGACGACAGCGACCGCCATATCGGTCATGCCGGCCATGATCCGCGCGGCGAAAGTCATTTCACCGTGGAAATGCAGGCCGAGCAGTTTCGCGAACTGGGGCGTGTCGCGCGTCAGCGCGCGGTCAACCGCGAACTGGCCGATCTTCTGGCGGACCGGGTGCATGCGCTGGTGTTGCGCCTGGAGGCACCGGATGAGCAGAGGGAATGACTCGGGCCGGATGAAAGCGGGCTTCAACCTGGTGCCGGGATGCGCTAGCAAGGTTTCATGCCGCAGGAACAGGATACCCTAGAGGATTTTCGCCAGGTGCTGGGAGCGGGCATGCGCGCTCTTGGTCAGCATGCCGAGTTCGAGCTCAGCTATACCGCCGACAAGCCGGCCTGCCATGGCGACAAGGCCCGGATTCCACAGCCGCCGCGCAGTCTGAGCGCGGCGCAGGCCGCGGAAGCACGCGGCTGGGCCGACAGTTTTGCATTGCGGGCGCGGCTGCACGATGCGCGCGACCATGCCGCCGTGAATGTGGCACCGGGGCTGCCGCGGGAAATGCTGAATGCCGCCGAACAGGCGCGCATCGAAGCGCTGGGCGGCCGCGAAATGGCGGGTGTCGGGCAGAATCTGCGCCGGATGCTGGCCGCGCGGCTGCAATCCGACCCGATCGCGCGCGCGCGCAGCGTCGAAGACGTGCCGCTGGCAACGGCCGTTGGCCTGATCGTGCGCGAGCGGCTGACCGGAGAGCCAGTGCCCGAAGCAGCGCGGGCGGCAGTCGATCTGGTGCGGCCGCGGATCGAGAATATTGCCGGCCCGCATCTGGATGCCCTGCGCCAGTCGATCGACAGCCAGCAGGCATTTGCCCAGACCTTCCGCCATGTGTTGCACGATCTCGGGCTGGGCGTGGACCCGGATGTGCCCGACCCGGAAGAACTGCCCGACGACATGGAGGGCGATTCCGACGAAGACGATGAGGGTGAGGACAACCAGGAAGCGTCCGATTCCGAAGACGAGCAGCAGACGGTCGAAACCCGCAGCGAAGAACAGGATGGCGAATCGCCGGATGGCGAACTGAGCGAAGTGGAAATTGCCGAGGACGCCGAAGCGGACGCCAGCGAAGGCGAGGAGGGCGACGAAGGGCTGATGCCCTGGCGTGCCGACATGCCGCAATCGGGCGGAACTTCGGACTTCACCTATCGCGCCTATACCCGGGACTATGACGAAATCGTCGCGGCCGAGGAACTGTGCGACGCCGAGGAACTGGCGCGCTTGCGCGGCTATCTCGATCAGCAACTGGTGAGCCTGCAAGGGGCAGTGACCAAGCTCGCCAATCGGTTGCAGCGGCGGTTGATGGCGCAGCAGAATCGCAGCTGGGATTTCGATCAGGAAGAAGGGCTGCTCGATCCGGCGCGGCTGGCGCGGGTCATCGTGCAGCCGGGCCGCGCACTCAGCTACAAGGTGGAGCGCGACACCAAATTCCGCGATACCGTCGTCACGCTGTTGATCGACAATTCCGGCTCCATGCGCGGGCGGCCGATTTCCATTGCCGCCATTTCCGCCGATATCATGGCGCGCACGCTGGAACGCTGTGCCGTCAAGACCGAGATTCTGGGCTTTACCACCCGCGCCTGGAAAGGCGGGCAGTCGCGGGAAAAATGGCTGGCGGACGCCCGCCCGGCGAAGCCCGGACGACTGAATGACCTCCGCCATGTCATCTACAAGCAGGCGGATGCGCCCTGGCGGCGCGCGCGTCGCAATCTCGGGCTGATGATGCGGGAGGGCCTGCTGAAGGAGAATATCGACGGCGAAGCGCTGCTGTGGGCCTATAACCGCTTGCGCGCGCGGCCGGAAGATCGCCGTATATTGATGGTGATTTCCGATGGCGCGCCGGTCGATGACAGCACCTTGTCGGTCAATTCCGGCAATTATCTGGAACGGCATTTGCGCCAGGTGATCGAATGGATCGAACAGAAAGGGCTGGTCGAGCTGATTGCCATCGGCATCGGCCATGATGTGACGCGCTACTACCGTCGCGCAGTCACCATCATGGATGCCGAACAGCTGGGTGGCGCCATTGTCGATCAGCTGGCGGGTCTGTTCGAGGAAGATGCCCCGCAATCCAGACGCCGGCGGTGATTGCCGCCGGCCGGACGCTCAGCATTTCTTCATGGTGCTGCCGATGACACCACCGGCAATGGCGCCAGCGCCCGCTGCCAATGCGGTTTCACCAAGATTGCCGCCAGTGAGCGCTGCGACGCCCCCCGCTGCTGCTGCGCCGGCAACGGCACCGCGGTTGCGGGATCTGTGCTTGGCGTCCCGACAGGCTTCATAGCTGTTATAGGCACGGCCATCATAGACCCACTGGGTGCCGGAATTGCGGCTGCCCAGGTCGGTCGCACAGCCGGATAACGCCAGTGCTGCTGCCGCCACGGTAATGGCTGGAATATTCATGTCCTGTCTCCCGTTGTTGACACGCCATGTCTTTGCCATGCCAATGCTGAACCGGCTCTGACGGTGGCACCGCGCCTTGACCGGAGGCAGGCTCAGCCGGACGCTGCCTCCGGCAGGAAGCCCGGCACCGACAGATAGCGTTCGCCAGTATCGTAATTGAAACCGAGGATGCGCGCGTCGGGCGCCAGCTCGGGGAGTTTGGAGGCAATGGCAGCGAGCGTCGCGCCCGAGGAAATGCCGACCAGAAGACCCTCGGTGCGGGCCGAGCGGCGCGCCCATTCGCGCGCGTCCTCGTCCGCGATGCGGATGACCTCATCCAATGCGCTGGTGTCGAGGATGCCGGGGATGAAGCCGGTGCCGATGCCCTGGATGCCATGCGGACCGGGGGCGCCCCCCGAAATGACAGGCGACTGCGCTGGCTCGACTGCGAAAATCCGCAGCTTCGGCCACACCGGCTTCAGCACTTTCGCCAGCGCCGTGATATGGCCACCGGTGCCGACGCCGGTGATGATGGCGTCGATTGGTTCGGCGTGGAAATCGGCAAGAATCTCTTCCGCCGTGCCATGGATATGGGCGGCGACATTCTCGCTGTTTTCGAACTGGTGCGGCACCCAGGCGCCGGGGATTTCCTGCGCCAGTTCCAGCGCCCGATCGACGGCGCCCTTGGTACCCTGGGCGGCCGGGGTCAGCTCAAAACTGGCGCCATAGGCGAGCATCAGCCGCCGTCGCTCGATGGACATGCTTTCCGGCAGTACGAGGATCAGCTTATAGCCCTTGACGGCCGCCACCATGGCCAGGCCGACGCCGGTATTGCCGGAGGTCGGCTCGATGATGGTGGCGCCGGGGCGCAGTGCCCCCGATTGCTCGGCTGCTTCCACCATACGTAACGCAATGCGGTCTTTCAGCGAGCCGCCGGGATTGGCGCGCTCGGACTTGATCCAGACTTCCGCGTCGGGGAACAGCCGTTGCAAGCGGATGTGCGGGGTGCGACCGATGGTGTCGAGAATGCTGCTAACGCGCATGGAGCTTCTCCTGCTGGCCAGTATTCGGCCTGGATGCGGTGCCGGCTGTGTGGCGCCGGCTGCGGCCGGCCAGTCTGAAGCGTCACACACTACGGATGTGAAGCAAGTATTTCCATCAGCTCGGCACCAAATTGTTTCAGCTTCACGTCGCCGATACCGTGAACGCCGGCAAGTGACTGCATCGACGCGGGCCGCGCTGCGGCAATTTCACGCAAGGTCCTGTCAGTCAGAATGGTGAACGCCGGTGCGTCCAGTGTGGCGGCGCGCGCGCGCCGCCACAGCCGCAGCGCCTCGAACAGCGCCTGATCGGCGGCGGCAAGTGTCGGTGCCGTGGCATCCGCCCG
>CAZIAA010000062.1:0-8088 GCA_964537365.1 uncultured Sandaracinobacter sp. | reverse complement strand
CCGACAGGAATACCGGCACGCCGGCTTTGCTCAGCCCTTCGGCCAGAATTTGCAGGGAAACCGTTTTTCCAGTGCCGGTCGCGCCCGCGATCAGGCCGTGCCGGTTGGCGCGGCGCAGAATCAGATTCTGCGCCGCGCTGCCGTCATCTTTTGCGCCGATGAAGATTTCTGTCATTGCCGGTTCGTGCCTGTACTGCTGCAGTCCTGATCCGCAGTGCTAGCGGAAAAGGCAAGCCTGGCAAAGACATGACAGAACAACGGCTGCAAACCACCCGTTCAGCAGGGAACGAAAGCCGCGCCCGGCTGCGTCCGCCGGCGCCGGCTGGCCATGCCGACGAGGCCGAAACCGGCAATCAGCATGGCCCAGGTAGCGGGTTCCGGCACGGCCGAAATGGACAGCGAGACTCCGCCGCGATTGTCGCTGATGTTATTGTCGTAGATGAAGAATTTGACGTCCGTTGCTTCGGCCAGAGTGAATTTTGCCGAATAGCCCAGCGCATTGGCGAAAGACAGTTCCTGTGTCTGGAACCAGGCGCTTTCGTTCGTCACCGGCCCATAGCCGCCGGATGCGGTGCCATCGCCGAAATAGAATGTTTCGGAACCGATGATATAGCGCGCGCTATTCTCCCAGCCCTGACGGCAGTGCAGGCCCGCAGAATCGCAGTTCACTTCCTTGTTCCAGCGGCTGAAGGATTTGTACTGATCCTCGACAAAGCTGATATTATAGATGCCGGCGGCCAGGCTGACGGTGATGGCATTGCTGCCGGTTTGGGAGGCATTGGCGATGCCGTCCAGATTGACGATGGTGGCAGCGCTTGCAGGCAGCGCCCAGACGCAGGCAGCAACACTGGCCAGAGCGATATTGCGGATGGCTTTCAAAGACATGATCATTCATTCCTTTCAGGGTCGGAAAAAAGAGCTTCCACCCCGAAGAGAAGCAAATGCCGTGCCAACTGCGTTTCCGTGCGGTTGCAGCATAGGTGATCCAGCGAAATGCACCCTGACTGTCAGCCCTGCCGACAGCCCTATGCAATATTAACTATTAGCCAGTCGGAATCGGATTGCGCAGATTCCGGATGTCTTCCATCCCGGCCCGAAGGCGGAGAAAATATCGCTGGACGTTATTGGATCTTCACGCCGACGAACCGCCCCGGCGCAGCGCCACGCTGCACGAACAGCAGCACGCTGTTGCGCCCGGTCTTGCGCGCACGCTCGACGGCGTTGGCGGCATCCTGCGGGCTGTTGACAGGGGCCTGATTGATGGAAATCAGAATGTCGCCACGCTGCAGCCCCTGTTCGGCTGCGTCCGAAGAAGCATTCACGCCGGCAATCACCACCCCCTTCACGGTATCCGGCAGCCGCAACTGGCTGCGGATTTCCGGAGTGAGCGCCTGCAAGGTCAGACCGAGAGATTTGCGGGTGGCTTCGGAATCGGCCGTGCTGCCGGCTTCGGAATCACTGCTGTCATCGCCGTCGATATGGCCCAGAAGCACTGCTTCGGAGGGGCGCTCGGCGACCTTGGCCGTCAGCATTTCCCGTTTCCCGGCGCGAATGACTTCGATCGGGATTCGGGCACCGATCTTGGTGTTGGCAATGATATAGGACAGATTATTGTCAGGCGTGACCTCCTGTCCGGCAGCGCGGATGATGACATCGCCAACCTTCACCCCGGCATCCCGGGCCGGACCATTGGGTTCGATGGCGGCGACGATTTCACCACGGTCCTTGGGCAGGCCCAGTGATTCGGCAATGGCCGGTGTCATGTTCTGGATCTGCACACCCAGATAGCCGCGGCGCACCTTGCCGGTCTCGCGCAACTGTTCGATGACGGGCTGCGCCAGTTCCGCTGGAATGGCAAAGCCCAGACCGACATTGCCGCCGGTGGGCGAGAAAATCGCCGTGTTGACGCCAATGACATTTCCATTCAGATCGAACAGCGGCCCGCCGGAATTGCCCTGATTGATGGAAGCATCGGTCTGGATATAGCGATCATAGGCGCCACCACCCTGAATGCCGCGATGCAGCGCCGAAATAATTCCAGCGGTGACCGTTCCACCCAGACCGAAGGGATTGCCGATGGCAATGGCCCAATCGCCGACCCGGGCGCTTTCGCTGTTGCCGAACTGAACATAGGGCAGGTCACGGGCATCGACCTTCAACAGCGCCAGATCGGATAGCGGATCGCGGCCGATGACCTTGGCCTGATATTCCTGCTGATCGGATAATGTCACGGTGATGGTGTCGACCAGTTTCTGCCCGTCGCGGCCGGAAATGACGTGATTATTGGTGACGACATAGCCATCGGCGGAAATGATAAAGCCGGAACCCAGGGAATTTGCTTCGCGCGTGACTGGCTTGCCGTCTTCGCCTTCCTGCTCCTGAAAGCGTCGGAACAGATCTTCCAGATTCATGCCCGGGCCAAAGCGCGGAAACTGCGGGAATCTGCTCACTTCCACGCGTTGCGTGGTGGAAATATTGACCACGGCCGGCTGCAGCCGGGCGGTCAGATCGGCGAAGCTCTGCGGCGCATTGTGCGGGGCTGCCGCCTGCGATGCCATTGTTTGCGCTGCCTGCGTTCGATTATCGGACTGAGCCGAAACGGGGATGGATACTGCAACCACGATCGCGGTGCCCGCGGCCAGACCAATAGCCAGCGCCTTGGGGAGCCATGGCCGCTTGCCGGGCCGGCTGCTGTCGGTTGCGGATGCAGGGGTGTTGCCGGTTGGTGTCTCAGTCACTCGATTATTCCCGATCTACTGTTTTGCGGCGGATAATTACGACAGCTGATTTAATCGCCCGTTAACAGCCTGGACTGAAAACGGCACGGCTCGCCGCTGCTTGCGAACCGGCCGGGACAGACAGGCGGTGCCGAAACCGCCACGCCTATCGGCCGGATTCACCGCGAAATTCGCGCAGGAATTCATTACCCGGGCTCAACACCAGCTGGCCCTTGTCGGCGGAAAAGCTTTTCCGATAGGCTTCCATGGAGCGGTAGAAAGCATAGAATTTTGCATCCTTGCTGTAGCTTTCGGCATAGAGCCCAGCGGCCTTGGCATCGGCCTCGGCGCGGATGATCTGGGCGTCCCGCGCGCCCTGGGCGCGGATGGTCAGCGCTTCCTGCTGGCGCGCGGTACGCATGCGTTCGAACGCTGCATCGAGCGGGCTGCCGCTCGGCAGATCGGCGCGCTTGATCCGCACGTCAACAATGACCACACCATAGGGCTGGGCCGATCTGTTCACTGCATTCTGGATATTTTCCATCGACCGCCCCCGTTCCGGGGAAAGCATGGCGCTGAAGCGCTGGGCACCCAGTTCGTTGCGGATTCTGGAAGACAGGATGCGGGACAGTTCCTCGGTCAGGCGGGTTTCGTTGCCAACGGTCTGATACATCCGCACCGGATCGACGATGCGATAACGCGCGAACGCGTCGACCACCAGCCGCAACTGATCGGTGGACAGCACCGTTTGCGGCGAAATATCCAGCGAAATGATCCGCTTGTCGACCATGATTACGTTCTGGATGAAGGGCTTGATCAGCACCAGCCCGGCACCCGTCTGGCCGAACGGCTGGTTGGGTTTGTAAGTGTTGACGGTTGCAACCGGCCGCCCCAGCTGCAGAATGACGGCCTGCTTGTCTTCGGGCACACGCACAACCGCTGTCATCAGCAGGACGAGGCCGGCAAAGACGAGAATGGCGAGTGGAATGATGGCGCGTGACGTCATGGCTGCTTGCCCGCCTGGGCGGTGATGGATTCGGCTGCCTGCGCCTGTTTGCGAATTTCGGTCAGCGGCAGATAAGCCTGCACACCAGGTGCCTCGATCACCGTCGTATCCACCTTGTTCAGAACATTTTCCATGGTTTCCAGATACATGCGTTTGCGCGTTACTTCAGGCGCCAGTCTGTATTCGGCATAGACCTTGTCAAAGGCGGCCGTTGCACCTTCGGCCTGGGCCTGCACCTGCTGGGCATAGGCACGCGCCTGGTTGAGGAATTGTTCGGCATCCTGTTGCGCCGCTGACACGTCCTTGAAGGCTTCGTCAACAGCGGTCGGCGGATCGGCGCGGTTGATGTCGATGCCCTGAACCAGCACGCCGGCGCGATAGCTGTCGAGAATTTCCTGCACCCGATCGAGGACCAGACCGGCGACTTCCTCGCGTGCCGGGCCGATGGCGTCGTCCATGGTCGTGCGGCTGATGACTTCGCGCATGGCGGATTCAGTGGCATCGCGCACGGTGGCTGGCGGATCGGCGACTTCGAACAGGAAATTTTCCGCGTTCTTCACGCGCCAGCGCACGGCATAGGCAATGCTGATGACATTGCCGTCGCCGGTAATCATCAGATTTTCATCATCGGTGCCGGTCGATCCAATGAGGACAGTGCGGATGTCTTCGGTCTGCACCTTGGTCACTCTGTCGATCGGGGATGGCAGTTTCAAATGAAAGCCCGGTCCGGAGGTCGAGGAATATTTGCCGAATCGCGTGACCACGGCCTGCTGGCCGGCCCCCACCTGATAAGCGGAAAGCGACGCCAGAAGCAGCAGTGCCGCGCCACCCGCAATCCAGCCCCAGGGCAGATTGGGTGGCGTGGCGCCGCGAAGGCCCCCGCCGCCGCCGCTGCTGCCACCGCCGCCCAGATTGCGCAGCCGTTGCTGGCTGCGGCGGATGAATTCGTCGAAATCGGGGCTGCCGGACTGTCGCGGCGGGCCTTCATTGCCCTGATTGCCGCCCGATCCCCAGGGATTGCGCGGGCCACTGCCGGATTCGCCGCCCTTGCCACTGCCCCCGCTGCCCCACGGATTGCGCCGACCGCCGCCGCGATCGTCTTTGCCGCCTTTGCGACCTGGATCCTCGCCGTCTTCGTTATTCTGCCAGGGCATGTGCGCCTTTCTGTCGCTGCGGTTGACCGGTTTGCAGTGTCGCCGCCTGCGATATAGAGGCCCGGGATCAAGAAAGCGAGGGCGCCAATGCCGGACAAGGAAAAAGCACAGCAGTTGCTGGACAAACTGCGCGACCCCAAACAGAAGTCATTGTCCGTCATTGGCAGCGGGCGGGTGTCCGGGCTGGTGGTGCGCGACGATGGCAGTGCCGGTCTGGTGCTGGATGTGTCCGATCTGATGCAGAAACAGGCGGATGCGCTGCAGGGAATCATCGAGCGCGCCTTGCAGCGTGGCGGCTTTGCATCGGTGCGCATCATCCAGACGGCGGAACGCGGCACCCTGCCGGGCGGGGCGGCATCGTCCATTCCCGGCGTGCGCTTCATCATCGGAGTCGGCGCCGGCAAGGGCGGGGTGGGCAAATCCACCATTGCCGCCGGACTAGCGCTGGCGCTGAAGCGGCGCGGCCTGCGCATCGGGATTCTGGATGGAGACATTCAGGGGCCTTCCATCCACATCCTGCTGGGGGTGCATGAACGCGCCACGACCACAGTGGAAAAACGCCTGCGGCCGATCGAAGCGCATGGTCTGAAGATGCTCAGCATGGGGGTAATGGCGGACCCGGACAAGGCCGTGGCCTGGCGCGGTCCGATGGTTTCCAGCGCCATGGTGCAGATGGCGACCGTCGCCGACTGGGGTGAACTGGATGTGCTGGTGGTGGATCTGCCGCCCGGCACTGGCGATGTGCATCTGTCGCTGGCGCAGAAGCTGCGCCCGAATGGCGCCATCGTCATTTCCACGCCGCAGGAACTGGCGCGCGCCGATGCCCGCCGGGCCGTGGCGTTCTTTGAACGGCTCGATGTGCCGGTGTTGGGGGCGATCATGAATATGGCCGGCATGCCGGGGCCGGACGGCGCCATGCTGTATCCGTTTGGTGATCCCGGCGGCGAATTGACCCCCGGCACTGAAACTTTGGCGCAATTGCCACTGGATCCGCAGGTGGTCGCAGCCAGCGACGCCGGCAGCCCGATCGACACCGGCGCCGTCGCGCAAGGGCTGGATCAGGTCGCCGCGGCAGTCGTGCGCAAGCTGGAGATCTGAGCGCCTGATTGCGCCAGGGGTTCGGTGACGGGTTATTGCCCCGCCACCATCATGCCATCCACGCGAATCGTTGGCGCGTTCATGGCATGCTGGAACTTCAGGTCGTTCGCCGGCACCAGATTGGCGAACATCTGGCGCAGATTGCCGGCAATGGTGGCTTCTGTGACGGGCTCGGCAAGCTGGCCGTTGCGGATTCGAAAACCGGATGCGCCACGGCTGTAATCGCCGGTCAACAGGCTGACGCCCATACCGATCAGTTCGGTGACATAGATTCCATCAGTAATGTCCGCCATCAGCTCGGCGGGTGTCAGCCGGCCGGCCTCCAGCCAGAGGTTGGAGACAGCGACGCCGGGATTGCCATTGCTGCCACGGCTGGCATGGCCGGTCGGCTGGCGGCCCAGCTGGCGGGCAGACGCGCTTTCCATCAGCCAGCCGGTCAGCCGGCCATCGTCGATGATTCGCAAGGCGCTGGCAGGCAGCCCCTCGCCATCGAATGCCCGCGACCTCAGGCCGCGCTGCAAATGCGGTTCGTCGCGGATGGTAATTCCGGGCGCAAACACCGGCTTGCCTTCATCCTCCAGCAGGAAACTGGTCTTGCGGGCAATGGCGGAACCCGTGATCGCACCCAGCAGATGCCCCAGCAAGGACGTCGACACGCGCGGGTCGAACAGCACCGGGAATGTGCCGGTGGGGGCCTTCACTGGGTTGACTCGTTCGACCGTGCGCCGGCCGGCGCGGGCGCCGATCTCGGCCAGTGCTTCGAGGTCGCCGCGGTGGCGCGCCGAATGCCAGGCATAATCGCGCTGCCGGCCATCACCTTCGCCGGCAATGACGACTGCGGAGGCTGAGACGGACGTGCCTTGCGTTGCGCCGCGAAAGCCAGTGGAAGTGGCCAGCGCCGACACACTCCAGCCAGCGCCGGCCGAGCCGCCTTCGCTGCTGGTGACTCCGGGGACAGCGCGGGCCGAATCCTCGGCTTCGAGCGCCATCGCCTTCAATTCTTCGGCGCTGATTTCAGGCACGGCGGAATCGAACAGATCGAGATCGGCAAAAGGCGCTGCGGTCAGAAGATCCGCGTCCGCCAATCCGACATAGGGATCGTCGCCAGCCTCCCGTGCCATGGCAACGGCACGCGTGACCGCTTCCGACAGCGCCGATTCCGACAGATCCGAAACCGACACCTGCGCCGCGCGTTGCCCCAGGAATACGCGCACGCCGATTTCCTCGCCTTCGGAACGCTCGATATCTTCCAGCTTGCCGAGGCGGACTCCGACATTGGTGGCGGCCTCGCCGAAATACACCGCGTCCGCACTGTCGGCGCCGGCATGGGCCGCCAGAGTCAGCAACTGGTCGAGACGGTCGAGCGCTTGTTGTTCAGTCAGCATGGGCAGGTGTTTAGGCGGACAGGCGAAGCGCGGCAAGCAATACAGGACAGACCAGCAATGCCCCGGCAAAACGGTTGGAGCGAAAACGATCCAGCGCCGAAGTCGTGCTGCGGCTGTCGAGGGTGGTGACCTGCCAGACGAAATGCAGCGCCGGCGGCAGCAGGCCGGCCCAGGCGAGGGCTGGCGCGTTCCAGCGCCACAATGCCAGCGCCAGCAGGGCAATGGCGGCGGCATAAAAGCCGGCAATCCCCGGCACCAGCCAGCGCCCCAGACGGCGCACCGAGGATTTGACACCAGCAGTCACATCATCGGCCAGATCCTGCACGGCATAGATGCTGTCATAACCAAGTGTCCAGCAGAGCCCGGCAGCATAGACGCAGAGCATGACTGAAACATCGGCGCGCAATTCCGGCGCGGCCGCAGCCCAGCCGACCGGTATCCCCCAGTTGAAGGTCAGCCCCAGCCAGGCCTGTGGCCACCAGGTGATGCGCTTCATGAATGGATAGGCCGCCACCAGCAGCAGCGAAACAAGCGCCATCAGCTGCGCCTGCAGCGGCAGCAGCAGCAGCACGGCAAGCCCGATCAGCGCCAGCGCAATCAGGAAAATCCAGGCATTGCGCACGTGGATGGCGCCCGACGCCAGCGGCCGATCGGCGGTGCGCTCCACCTGCTGGTCAATGTCGCGATCGACGATGTCGTTATAGACGCAACCCGCCGCCCGCATGGCC
>CAZIAA010000061.1:0-8230 GCA_964537365.1 uncultured Sandaracinobacter sp. | reverse complement strand
CCGCGCCGGGCGCGCCGGGCAATTCCGGTTCATCTGCTGTCATGGCGATAAATCTAGGCAAGTGGCGGGCAAACGGGAAGAGGCGATGCGACTTTACCACTCTTTTGCTGCCGCGCAGACCCGGCTAGAAGACGGCGATGGCCCGATCTTCGCACGCTTCGATATCTTCGCGCTCTGCAATCCTGCCGCCCCCTCGCCCAATGCCGCTGTGCAACTGGCTGCTTGTGGTCGCAGCGCTGGTGTTCATCATGATCGTCGTCGGCGGCATCACCCGACTGACGGAATCCGGCCTTTCGATCACCGAATGGAAGCCGGTCACAGGCGCGCTGCCGCCCTTGAACGACGCCGACTGGCAGGCCGAGTTCCTGAAGTATCAGCAGATTCCGGAATATCGCGAAATCAATGCCGGTATGACTCTGGCGCAATTCAAGACCATCTATTTCTGGGAATGGATCCACCGCCAGCTCGGGCGGCTGATCGGGCTGTGCTTTGCAGTGCCGTTCGTCTGGTTTGCCTGGAAGCGCGCCATTCCGCAGGGCTATGGCTGGCGCCTTGGCGGCATTCTGGCGCTGGGCGCGCTGCAGGGCGGCATCGGCTGGTGGATGGTGACATCGGGCCTGTCGGTGCGCACGGATGTCTCGCACTATCGTCTGGCCGTGCATTTGATGATGGCCTTCGCCATTTTGTTCCTGCTGGTATAGACCGCGCTCGATCTGCGGCAGCTGGCACGCAAGCCGGCAGCGCGGCCGGCGCGATTCACCGGCCGCGCCGCCTTCATCACTGCCATCGTCGCCATCCAGTTGCTCTATGGCGCCTGGGTGGCCGGTCTCAATGCCGGCTATGTCTCCGACAGCTGGCCGCTCATGCACGGCCATTTCCTCAGCGGCGATTTCCTGCCGCAGAATATCAATTGGCAGGGCCTCGCCACTTTCACCAGCGATCCGGCGCTGGTGCATTTCATTCACCGCTGGTGGGCCTGGGTGGCGGTGGCAGCACTGGTCTGGCTGGCGCGGCTTGACCGTCGCGCCGGCAACCGTCCGGCCTCCATTGCCGTCCACACCGCCTTCGGCACCCAGGTCATTCTGGGCATCGCCGTAGTGATGAGCGGCATGAACATCATTCTGGCGTCACTGCACCAGCTGGTCGGCGCCAGCGTCGTCGCCGCCCTGGCCTGGGGCGCGCACGCCATCGGCCGCCGGCCATGACCACAGCGGCAGCGGAACTGGTAACGGTCTATGCGGTTTTCGCCGACACCGCCGAAGCCGGGCGAATCGGACAGGCCATGGTGGAACGGCAACTGGCGGCCTGTGTGAACATCCTGCCGCCCTGCCAGTCGATCTACCGCTGGCAGGGCGAAATCGAAACCGCAACCGAAGTGCCGGCGCTGTTCAAGACCCGACTGCGAACGGCGCCCGAATTGATGGATTCGATCCGCGCCCTGCACAGCTATGAAATTCCAGCATTAATGGTCTGGCCCTGGGCGGATTGCCTGGCGGATTACGGGCAATGGCTGCGACAGGCCGTGCCGCCGGGGCCTGCCCGCGGTTGAAATACACTTTAAGGTAATATAATACCACAAGAGATTTTCTTGCCATTTCAGTGCCCTTGCCCTAATCGGCCACGCATTCACTATCTCTGAACTGTTGTTGAAGGACTATCCATGCTGACCCGCTCCACGGCTTCGGCAAAACCCGCCGAAGTGGAAAAGAAGTGGATTGTGATCGATGCCGACGGCCTCGTCGTTGGCCGCCTGGCGGCCATCGTTGCGAACCGGCTGCGCGGCAAGCACAAGCCCAGCTATACCCCGCATGTCGATTGTGGTGACAATGTCATCATCATCAACGCTGAAAAAGTCCAGTTCACTGGCCGCAAGCGCACCGACAAGGTGTATTATCGCCACACTGGCTATGTCGGCGGAATCAAGGGCATCACGCCCGAGCGCGTGCTGGAAGGCGCCTTTCCGGAACGGGTGCTGCAAAAGGCCATCGAACGCATGGTCCCGCGCGGGCCACTGGGCCGCCAGCAACTGAAGGGGCTGCGCATCTTCAAGGGCAGCGAGCACCCGCATGCAGCGCAGAACCCGGAAGTGCTGGACGTTGCCTCCATGAACCGCAAGAACAAGGTTGTTGCCCGATGAGCGATGAAAAACCCGCCGAAGATACCCGCATGAGCCTTGCGGATCTGGCCCGGCTGAAGGCCGAAAGCGAAGCCGCAGCCACGCCCGTTGCGGCGGCACCCAGCGCAGAAGCAGCCGCCGACGCAGCCGCACCGGCCGCCGCCGACAGCACTGACGCCGAGGCGCCGGCACAAGTCGAAGCCGCGCCCTTGCGCGAACAGGAAATCGACCAGTTCGGCCGCGCCTATGCCACCGGCCGACGCAAGGATGCCATTGCCCGCGTCTGGCTGAAGCCCGGTTCCGGCACGATCACGGTGAACGGGCGCGACCAATCGGCGTATTTCGCCCGTGCGACGCTGCGTCTGGTCATCAACCAGCCGTTCGACGTCACCCAGCGCCGCGGCCAATATGATGTGGTGGCAACGGTCGTTGGCGGCGGTCTTTCCGGCCAGGCCGGCGCGGTCAAGCATGGCATCGCCCAGGCGCTGACCCGCTATGAACCGGCGCTGCGCACCACGGTCAAGCGTGCGGGCTTCCTGACCCGCGACAGCCGCACCGTCGAGCGCAAGAAATACGGCCGCGCCAAGGCCCGGCGCAGCTATCAGTTCTCCAAGCGCTGATACCCAGCGCCATTTCGTCTGGCGTGCTGTTTTCGAAAAGCCCGGCAATTGCCGGGCTTTTCTCATCAGGGGCATAATCAGAAACATAATCCACACAAAAACTTCCCGCCCCCCTCGACCGGCGGCAAGGCTTTTTCTATGCTGCGACATCCGCCACCTTCTGCCCGTTCTTCTGCCGCTTTCGAGGGAGCATTTCTCACATGACCAGGGCCTGGTCCCCCCGCATTCTCAGCCTGTTGCGAATCATGTCGGCGCTGCTCTTTCTCGAACATGGCATCATGAAACTGTTCGATTTCCCCGGCTCCATGGCCTTTCAGGGCGGAGACCTGTCGCCCATGCTGCTGGTTGCAGCACTGATCGAAGTCATCGGCGGCGTGTTGCTGCTGCTTGGCCTGTTCACCCGCACCACGGCCTTCATCTGTTCCGGCGAAATGGCGGCGGCCTATTTCATCGGCCATTATCCGGCCGGATTCTGGCCGGGCAGCAACCATGGCGGCGAAGCCATTCTGTATTGCTTCATCTTTCTCTATTTCGTCTTTGCCGGCGGCGGCGTCTGGAGCATCGACTTCATGCGCCGGCGCCGGCGCTGATTCTCTGGCGCGCTGGCATCACCAGGCGCCGCGATGTTCGGGGATGCGGTGGATGATCGGAATCGCCGCCAGCAGCAGCAGCGCCAGAACGACATAGACCCATGCCTGCGCCTGCCCCGGGCTGGTGGAATGGTTGAGCACGGCCGTCGCCACCGAAATCGTCGAAATGGAACCCAAATGAAAGAACATCGAGCGCAAGGCAGCGAGCGTCGATGCGTGATCCGGCGCCAGCTGCAGCCCGGCATTGCGGCCGGCCGGATTGATGACACCGGCACCAACGCCACAGACAAAAGCCGCGGACGCCAGCCAGACATAGGCAGAAATCCCGGCGGGCGGGTGAATGGCCAGCAGGAATGTACC
Organism: uncultured Sandaracinobacter sp.; assembly: GCA_964537365.1. Lineage (GTDB taxonomy): Bacteria > Pseudomonadota > Alphaproteobacteria > Sphingomonadales > Sphingomonadaceae > Sandaracinobacteroides. The sequence continues at coordinate 4,544 of CAZIAA010000061.1, read as the reverse complement.
CAGGGCGATGATCACACTGCCGCTATAGAGCGGCAGGCGATAGCCGGTGCGGCGGATGGCCAGCGCTGCCAGAGTGGAGGTCAACGTCATGGCAATGCCCTGTGCAATCAGCAGCGTGCCGGCCTCCAGCGCGCCGATGCCATAGCGGCCGGCGGCATAGAGCGGCAGCAGGGCAACGCCGCCAATGGTCACCCCGCCATAAACGATATTGGCAAGATTGACCGCACCGAATCCCCGGCCGTAAATCAGCCGGGGCAGCAGCAACGGCGATGGCGCGCGGTTGATGTGGCGATAGAACATCCAGCCGCACCCCACTGACACCGCCAGCAGGGCCCACAGCAAGGGTACCAATGGCCGGGTATCGCGTTCGCCCAGATAGCTGACCGCCAGCATCGCCGCCAGCAGGCAGACCGTCAGCAGAAGCGCCCCGGCCAGATCGAAACTGCGCCAGCCGCGGCGTTCGGGCGGCGTTTGCAGCATTCGATCCGGCGGGATGAAGCGCAGCGACAGCAGGATGACGATGATTCCCACCGGCACATTCACATAGAAAATGCCGCGCCAGCTGCCATAGGTGACGAACAGCCCGCCAAAGATCGGACCGATCATGGCGCCGATCGGCAAAATGCTTCCAAACAGGCTGACGGCGCGGTCGCGGGCATCGCCGAACAGATTGACGATCAGCCCGGTCACCGAGGGCGAAAAGCCGGCGCCGCCCGCCGCCTGCAGCGCGCGCAAGGCAATCAGCAGATAGATATTATTGGCCATGCCGCAGAACAGTGACGCCAGGGTAAAGACCAAGACGGATGCCAGAAATACCCGCCGGCAACCAAAACGCTCGCTCAGCCGGCCGGCGACCGGCAGCATGATGACAAAGCCGAGCGCATAAGCCGTGAGAGTCCAGCCGGCCCAGTTCACCGATGTGTCAAGCCCGTCCTGCAAGGCGTGCAGGGCCGTCGCCACGATCGTTGAATCGATCGAAATCATCAGCAATGAAATGGCAACGACTGCAAATACCATCGGGCGATTGACAGGCCGGTCCGGGGCGGCCTCGTCGCTGTTTTGCCGCGATTGCGCGGGTGGGCTGAAACCATCCATATCCTGACACCCCTTGCGCATCGCCCGAAATTGCCACTGTCAGTCATTCCCGACAGCTCAATTCCGCAAGGCTTGCCCTGCGGCAACAAATTCGGCTTATGCGACAGCGCCGGCCCGCTGTCCGGGCGTTTCTTATGAACGGGTCAGGCCGTGGTCAACCGCATGACGGTGGGGCAGCGGCAGTCAGGATGCCGCAGCCACGCCGTTTCAACCCGGCCGCGAACAAGCGAAAGGCCGGCGCCTGGCGCCGGCCTTTGCCATAGGTGCGGGTTTTCCGGCCCCGCCGCGTCTTATTTGCGGTCGGGCTGGTCCGCTTTATCGGCCTTGTCAGCTTTGTCAGTCTGTCCGGCCTCGCCGGCGCGGCTGTCGTCCTTCTGCATCGCATCCTGCGGCGTTTGCGGCGGCGTTGCATCGGACTGGCTGGCACCCGGCGCAGTTGGCGCCGGTGCCGTCGTCTGCGCGGGCGGCTGGGTGGCATCCTGTGCCGCCGGTGCTTCGGCATAGGCAACGGCCGCGCCCGAAATGGCGAAGCCCAGAGCAGTTGCAGTCAACAGATGTTTCAGCATGGGAAAAATTCCTCCTGTGGCTATGGCGCGCCGCCGATCGGCGCACGACACAGGCCCGAAAAACGCGAATCCGCCTGAATGCCTGATTACAGTTAACGAAATGCCCGCCGAAACGATGCTGCGCCGCGATCAGCGGTGCGCCCGCGCCGAATACATCCCCTGAGACAAGACGACACAGGCGGAATTGCATTGCGGACCGGTCCGGTCCGAATTAATCCTGAGGCCAGAGGCGCGGGCAAGCAGCCAGCATCTGCCCCCTGGCGCGCCTGCAGGAGGAACTGATGGACTTTCCCGCTTTCTTCGCCAACGCCCCGACGGTCACCCTGCGTGACCCGTTGATGCCGTTTCTGGGCGCGTCCGCGGACGGCGTAGTGACCTATTGCTATGCCGATGCAGTCAAGCTTGCCGGCCATTCCTGTCCGACCGTTGCCGGCGCCTGGCTGATGGTCCGGCGCGGCCTGACACAGCTCTATGGTACCGACACGCCAGAGCGCGGCGGCATCGATGTCTTCCTCCGCGACAGCCGCGACACCGGCACCACGGGCGTCATTGCTTCCATTGCAACGCTGCTGACCGGGGCAGCGCCGGAAACCGGCTTTGGCGGCATCGGCCCGCATGCGCGCTTTCGCCGCCGTGGCCTGATGCAGTTCGATACCCCCATCCCCGGGCTGATGGCGCTGCGCCGGCGCGACACCGGGGCGGCCGTCGTCGTCGACCTCGATGTCAGCCGAATCGCAGTGGACGCGCGCATGGGCCCCTTGTTCGGCCGCGCCATTGCCGGCACCGCCACGCCCGAGGAAGAAGCGCAGTTCGGCGCGCTCTGGCAACAGCGGGTGGAAGCTATGCTGATCGAACATGCCGATGATCCGGCCCTCACCCCCATGGCCGAATGGCGCGCCGCCGCCTGATCGGCGCGCCCGCCCGGCAACGTCAACTGGCGTCGCGCCAACATCGGGGTTAAGCTGTGCCGCTGACGAACGGCACAGCGGCAATCCGCGCCACCGGCAATGCTTTTTCGCCGCGTCCGTCTGCAGGAGGAGCGGGAATCATGCCGATTGAACGAATCATCGACCGCCGCAGCCGCGATCTTGGCGGCGGCCTCATGGTCGGGCGGGTGCTGCCCTTTCGCGCCCGGCGCATGGTCGGACCGTTCATATTTTTCGACCATATGGGGCCAGTCGACCTGCCGGCGGGAATCCCGCCGGAACTGGATGTGCGGCCGCATCCGCACATCGGCCTGTCCACGGTAACCTATCTGTTGTCCGGGCAACTGACCCACCGCGACAGCATTGGTTCCAATCAGGAAATCCGCCCCGGCGAAGTGAACTGGATGGTGGCCGGGCGCGGCATCACCCACAGCGAAAGACTGCAGCACGCCCGCGCCCGGGGCGCGCATATGGACGGAATCCAGACCTGGGTGGCATTGCCGGATGGCGCCGAGGAAAGTGATCCGGATTTTTCCCACCACGCCGGCGACGCGCTGCCGCAATGGCAGGAAGATGGCGTCAGCGGCCGTCTGATCGCCGGCAAGGCCGACGGGCTGCAGGCCGGCGTGCGCACCCATTCGCCATTATTCTATCAGCATTGGGAAATGGCCGCCAACAGCCGCCGCAGCATCCCCACCGGCTATGCCGAACGCGCCGCCTATTGCGCCCATGGCGAAATCGACATTGCCGGCACCACCATATCGGCCGGGCAGATGGCAGTGATTTCTGGCCGCGACGCAGTCGATATTCACGCCGCCCGGCCCGCCACCGTGCTGGTGCTGGGCGGCGATCCTGTCGGCGAACGCTTCATGCTGTGGAATTTCGTGTCTTCGTCGAAGGAACGGCTGCGTCAGGCCGCCGAGGACTGGCGCCAGCAGCGCATGCCGCTGCCGGTTGGCGATGATCGGGAATTCGTGCCCATGCCCGAACAGCCCTGAGCCGGGCGCAGCAAAGTCAGGACACTGTCGGCCAGCTGCGGAATGCCTGCACCAGATGGTCGATGAGGGCGCGCAACTTGCGCGGCATGGGCGAGACCGGCGGCCACACCGCCATGACCGGCATGCGCCGGGCTTCATATTGCGGCAACACTGCGACCAGCCGCCCATCTGCGAGCGCATCGGCGACGATGAAATGCGGCAATATCGCCAGCCCAAGCCCGGCCGCCACCAGGTCGCGAATGGCTTCGCCATTATTGGCTGACAATCGCCCGGATACCGGCACGGAAACACCCCGCCCCTGCCGGCGAAAGCACCATAATTGCGCATTTGCCATATGGCTATAGCCCAGAACTTCATGCTGGCCGAGGTCGCGCAGCGTCGCCGGCGTGCCATGGCGCTGCAGATAATCGGTGCTGGCCACGACGATCTGCCGATCCTCGGCCAGGGTGCGAAACCGCAGCGCGCCATCGCGGGCGTCGCCGATGCGGATGCCGATGTCAAAGCCTTCCCGCGCCAGATCGCGCAGGCGGTCATCATAATCGATGCGCAGACCAAGTTGTGGATGGCGGGCGGCAAAATCGGCCAGCACCGGCGACAGGAACATGGTGCCAAAGCTGGTCGGCGCGGCAATGGCCAGCGTGCCGCGCAAGGGCGCATCGCTGTCGGCGCGCTGGCCGGCGCTGTCGGCGGCCGCAACCAGCGCAGCCAGCGCCGGGCGCAGCCGCTCCGCCAGCCGGTTGCCGGCCTCTGTCGCCACGATGCGCCCGGCATGGCGGCGAAACAGCGCCGTGCCGATCGCGGCTTCGAAATCGGCAATGCGCTTCGACACCACCGATTTCGACAGATTGAGCCGCGCCGCTGTGGCAGTGATGCTGTGCAATTCCATCACTGTCAGGAAAGTCTCGATCTGGGGGAGATCATAGCGCATCGCCGTTACGCCAGAGCCTCCCGGCCATGCG
>CAZIAA010000060.1:3685-8328 GCA_964537365.1 uncultured Sandaracinobacter sp. | reverse complement strand
CGACACTGGCATTGCGCGCGCCGACGATGGCCACCACCGGCCGCCGCGCCAGCGCTGCATCGCCCCGGACGATCAGCGCCGGCGGCGGATCGGCCAGCGCCGCCAGCAGCGGCGGATAATCGGCATCCCCCAGATGCAGATAGCGCGCGCCGATGTTCCTGACCTGCGCCATTTCGGCAGTGATCTGCGCCGGCGGCGCCAGCTTCCGGCCTTCCGACTGCAATGCCGCCATGGCCGCCACGGCGCTGCCATGGCTGGCAAGCAGGCGGCGAAAGCCGACCGGGCCGATGCCATGCGTGCGCATCAGCCGCAGCCGCGCAAGGCATTCCTCTTCGTCCGGCATTGCTCCGTTTCGCTCCGGTGGTGCAGCAGTCACGGCTGGTTTTTTCCGGCCCCGTGCTCCGAAGTCTTGCGGTCGCCGATCTTCGGCTCGGTGCCGGCGCGCAGCCGGGCGATGTTGTCGCGGTGTGTCCACAGAGTCCACAACGCCAGCAGCACCACCGTTTCCGCGGCCAGCGTCATATGCGCCAGCCACAAGCCCAACGCAGCGGCAAAGCCCGCCGTCATGCCGGCCAGCGATGAATAGCGCGTGCTGACGGCAATGGCGAACCAGCAGATGGCGAAATCAATCGCGCCCCAGGGCGAAAAGGCGAGCGCAATTCCGAACAGCGTGGCGACTCCCTTGCCGCCACGAAACTTCAGCCAGACGGGGTGAACATGACCGGCAAAGGCGCCAATGGCCGCCAGATAAATGGCTGGATGTTCGCCGAAACGGCCGGCCAGCCAGACCGCCAGCGCCCCCTTGCCGGCATCCAGCAGCAATGTCGCGGCCGCCAGACCCTTGCGACCAGAGCGCAGCACATTGGTGGCGCCGATATTGCCGGAGCCGATGCGGCGGATATCGCCGCCACCCGTCAGCCAGGTCAGAATGAAGCCGAAGGGAATCGCACCAAGCAGATAGCCGATCAGCAGCCAGAGAAAAGCGTTCAGCACCACCCTCCCCTAGCCCGGCGCAGGGCCGCACCGCAATATCGCTGTTGCCGGCACTGCATTCAGGGCTTGTGCCGGATGAAATCGCGCAGCGCTGCAATCAGTTGCGGTTCGGCAAAGGGCGGCAATGTGGCGGCGGCGTCATCGCTGTCCATCGCCAGCACCCTGTCGATAAGCGGGCCGACATCGCTGTCCGCATCGGCGAAATACAGCCCGGCGCGATCCTGAAAACGTGCGGCTGTTGCCAGTTGATGCTCATTGCGGTGTTCGCCCAGCACCGCCTGCCGTGCCAGCATCACCAGCGGCTTGCCATTGGACAATGCCGAAATGATCGACCCCATGCCGACATGGGCGACCAGAATCCGCGCGTCGTGCAGCCGGCGCTGATATTCCTCGGCGACGATGAAGTCGCGCCATTCGAAATGGCGCGGCCGATAACTGTCGGCCGTCAATGCCCCCAACTGGCCAAAGACGGGTTCGGCATGGCTGGCGGCCCATGCGTCCACCGCCCGCACCAGCCGGTCGAACGGCGCCTGCGTGCCGACGCTCAGAAAAATCACAGCACCGCCCCGCGATATTGCGGCCCGTCCGGCCGCGCCAGATCCGGCCATTGAGTCAGCCAGAGATCGGCATAAGGCCCGGCCAGATGCCCGGACATGGACAGGGTTTCGGCATTGGCGATGCTGTCCACCCAGCAATTGCGGGCGCCCAGCCAGCGCCCCGCGCGCAGCGCGAAATAGCCGGCCGACGCGCCTGTCGACACGATCACATCGGGGCGAACCTTCAAAAGGATACGGAGGATTCCGAACAACTGCCGCAACAGCCGTAATTTCTGCCAGCGATTGGCGTCGGCGAATATATGATAGCCGCCCAGCACCTGCCCGCGCGCCTGCGTCAGCCTTTCCACTTCGGCGCGATGGTCGGCCGTCGTCGTCGCATAATGCACTTCACAGCCATCCCAGGCCGGCGCCAGCCGCAACAATTGCACCCAATGTCCGCCCGTCGAGGACAATGCCAGAACTTTTGTCATTCGATTCTCCGCAATTTCGGCTGCAATCTGCGCGCGGCAATCGACTGCGCGCAAGCAAAAGCCTAGATACTGTCGGCACCGTGAAAGCCTGTGACCCCCTATACGACCTGCCGGCCGGCAAGATTACCCGCAATCCGGCTGTGTCCGGCCTTAGGCCAGCGGCATGAACGAAAGCCTGCGCATCGCGCCTGGTATCGCCATCCCGGCAACGGAGTTGCGCTACCGCTTCGTGCAGGCATCCGGACCGGGCGGGCAGAATGTCAACAAGGTGGCAACCGCGGTCGAACTGCGCTTCGATCTGGCGGCTTCGCCCTCACTGCCACATGGTCTGAAGCACCGCGCCCGGCATCTTGCCGGCACGCGGCTGAATAGCGCCGGTGAAATCTGTATCCGCGCCGACCGCTTTCGCACCCAGGCCGCCAACCGCACCGACGCCACGCGCCGGTTGCTGGCGCTGCTGCAGGAAGCCGCCATTCCGCCGCGCAAACGCCGCCCGACACGGCCGACGCGCGCGTCCAACCGCCGCCGCCTCGATGCCAAGAAGCATCGCGGCAACATCAAGGCCAAGCGCGGCCGGCCGCTAGCGGAATGAAGCGGCCGGGCAGGTCAAAGCCTCTCGTCCGGTTGGCGTCAGACCGCCTCAGGACGCCTTGTCGCCGGCATCATCCGCCGGTTTCACCGGCACGAACTGACCGAGGCCGCAGCTGGCGCCACGATAGCCTGCCGCACCGGTGTGCAGAACCGTGATGATATCGACATTGCACAGCTGGGTCTGGCTGGTCTTGTAGCTGAAGCTTCGGTCGATGTTGAGACCGGGGCATTTGTTGGGCAGCGTGTTGCGATAGATTTCATTGTTCACGAGGCGGAAATCGATGGTCTGATCGTCAATGACACGCGTTTCCCGGATCCGGTTCAGCGGCACGCAACTGACCGGCTCTCCGACCGCCACCATCGGCTTGGCCTCGCGCGGGGGCTGCTGGGCGCAGGCGGACAGACCGGCAGCCGCCAGCAGCGGCGCTGCCAGCATTGCAACAGCGGACAGGGGTGCGCGCTCGATTTTTCCAGACATCAGCGGTTCTCCATTGCTGTTCCGGATTCTGCCGCCGGAGCAGGTGTTTTCGGCTCGAATGGACACAGATCCGCAATCGGACAGCGCCAGCATTCCGGCCGACGCGCCTTGCACAGATATCGTCCATGCAGAATGAGCAGATGGTGCGCCGCCCGCCCCCAGCGCGGCGGCACCAATGGCAACAGGTCCTGTTCGACAGCCAGCGGGGTCTTGCCAGCGGACAGCCCCATGCGACGGGCGACTCGGAATACATGCGTGTCGACGGCCATGGTCGGTTCGCCAAAGGCTTCGTTCAGAACCACATTCGCAGTCTTGCGGCCAACCCCGGGCAGCGCCATCAGCGCTGCGCGCGTGTGCGGCACTGCCCCGCCATGCTCCTCGACCAGTTGTTCCGACAGCCGCATGATGTTTTTCGCCTTGCTGTTGTAAAGGCCAATGCTGCGAATATGCGCCCGCAGCCCTTCCAAGCCAAGTGCCAACATCGCCTGCGGAGTCTGCACCCTGGCAAAAAGTCCTGCAGTTGCCTTGTTTACGCCGACATCTGTCGCCTGCGCCGACAGCACCACGGCCACCAGCAGGGTATAATCATTGACGAAGTGCAATTCGGTGTGGGGCTCGGGATTGGCGGCGCCCAGACGGTCGAACATCTGCGCCGCCACCGCCGCCGATACCCGCGGCGTCCCGCCAGCCGTGGCAACTGCGCGCCCGACCCGGACCAGAGGCGGTGTTTGCGCTTTGCGTTTTCTCTCGGTCATCAATTCTGATAGACCCGCTTTCATGACTTATCGCAAGCCGGCGATCTTCGATCTGGAGCTGCGCCCCAGCCGGCCGCTGCAGCCGCAGCATTTGCGATTGCTGCTGGCGCTGGTGCTGGGGGCATTCCTGTTCATGGCGCTGCCACTCGCTGCCATGGGGGCCTGGCCGATTCTGCCATTCATGGCACTGGCCATGGGCATCACCCTGTGGGCCTTGCGCGAATCCATCCGTTCCGGCCGGCAATCGGAACATCTGCGCCTCGATGCCGATGGGCTGGAACTGATCCGCATCGCCGCCCATGGCCGCGTCCGCCGCCTGCACCTGCCCGCCGACTGGGCCAGAATCGAACTGGAAACGCTGGGCCCGCGCGAAAACCGGCTGTGGCTGCTGTCCGCCGGACAGCGGGTGCCGGTCGGCTATTTTCTGTCGCCGGCCGAGCGGGTGGAAATCGCCGCCATCATCGAGGACGGCCTGCAGCGTTTTCAGGCAGGTATGGCCTGATGACGGCGCCTGAAAATCAGGACGCCCGCCTTTCCGCAGCACCGGCGCTGCGCAACCGCGAGCCAATCGCACAGGTCCTGCGCCACGCCCTGCCCACCCATGGCACGGTGCTGGAAATCGCCAGCGGCAGCGGCGAACATGTGCTGCATTTCGCGCGCCAGTTCCCCGCCCTCGACTGGCAGCCAAGCGATATTTCCAGTGCGGCGCTGCGATCCATCGCTGCCTGGTGCGCCGATGCCGGGCTGGCCGATTGCGCGCGCCGACGCCCTTCTTGCCATCAACATGGTCCACATCAGC
>CAZIAA010000060.1:0-3585 GCA_964537365.1 uncultured Sandaracinobacter sp. | reverse complement strand
CTGGCCGATTGCGCGCGCCGACGCCCTTCTTGCCATCAACATGGTCCACATCAGCCCCTGGTCCAGCACGGCCGGTCTGTTCGCGGGCGCTGCCCGCATCCTGCCGCCAGAAGCGCCCATCATCCTCTATGGCCCCTATCTGGAAGCCGAAGTGCCAACCACGCAATCCAATCGCGATTTCGATGCCTGGCTGAAGGCGCGCGATCCGCAGTGGGGCCTGCGCCAGCGCAGCGCAGTCGAAGAACTGGCTGCAACGCAGCATTTTCGTCTTGCCGAACGCCACAGCCTGCCGGCCAATAACCTGTTGTTGGTCTTTCGTTAAAGACGATATCGCAGCTGGATTTTAACCTTGGCATAGCGACAGGATTGCGGTTAACCTGCGCGACAGAAAAATCCACAGCGTCAATGCAAGAGGTGCCACGTGACCGAGATTCCAGAGCAGCAGCCCGCCGCCAGAGCCTGGCCGGCCCTTGCCAGCGCTGCCCTGCGCGTGGCGTTCGGAATCATCTGGACCGTCAATGCCGCCTTCACCTGGACACCACAATTCGCTGCCAATTATATCGGCTATCTGCGCAACGCCGCCGATGGGCAGCCGGCCTGGTCGGCATTCTGGTTCGACACCTGGATCGCCATCGTCACGCCCAATCAGGAACTGTTCCTGTGGCTGACCCGGCTGGCGGAAACATCCTTGGCAATCGCCCTGCTGTTCGGTTTTGCCCGTCGCTCGGTCTATGTGCTTGGCGCCTTGTTCAGCCTGCTCATCTGGAGCACGGCCGAAGGCTTTGGCGGCCCCTATGTCGTGGGCGCCACCAATATGGGCGTCGGCATCAGCTATGTGCTGATTTTCGCCGTCCTTATCGTCATCAACCGCCGTTCCGGCACCAGCCCCTACAGCGTCGATTATCTGATCGAGCGCCAGTTCCCGAAATGGAGCTGGATCGCCGAATGGCGCGCCCCCTATGAAGGACCGCGCCCGGCCGTGTCCGTGGTGCCGGCGCGGGTGCAGATTCCTGCCTTGCTGGGCATTGGCGCGCTGGTGTTCTTCCTGGTCGCCGGCCTGCACAGCAGTCTGAATGTGCGCTCGTCCACTGCCGATTCCGCAGCCGCCGCGGTCTCGCCGCTGTCACTGGCTTCGAACGAGCCAGTGAAAACACCCTATGATGCAACACTGCCCCCGGTGCCCGAGGGCGATGTGGTCGAAGTGCGGATCGGGGTCACCGACGAAGCCGTCGAAATCGCCAGCGGCGTGCGCTATCAGGCCTGGCCGTTCGGCGGTTCGGTGCCCGGCCCCATCATCCACGCCCGCGTCGGGCAAACCATCCATGTCGTGCTGACCAACAGCAGCAACATGCCGCATTCGATCGATTTCCACTCATCCTTCACCCCGCCCAACCTCAGCTTCGCCGACATTCAGCCCGGCGAGCAGATCGAATTTTCCTTCGAAGCCAAAGTGGCGGGCGCCTTCGTCTATCACTGCGGCACCGATCCAGTGCTGCTGCACATGGCGAATGGCATGTATGGCGCGATCATCGTCGACCCGGTCGAGCCTTTGCCACCGGCGAAGGAATATGTGCTGGTGCAAAGTGAATGGTATACCCAGCATGTATCGGACAATCTGATGGCGCCCAATTTCCAGAAGATGCGCCGCATTCAGCCCGACATCGTCGCCTTCAACGGCATCGCCTTCCAGTACAAGGACCATCCACTGACGGCCCGCCCCAATGAACGCGTGCGGTTCTACATGGTGAATGCCGGCCCGAGTGTTTGGAGCGCATTTCACGTCATCGGCGCGATCTTCGACAAGGTCTATCCCAGCGGCAATCCGGCCGAAGCCCTCAGCGGCGTCTCCACCTACAGCGTCGCCCCGGGTGAAGGCATCGTCTTTGATCTCGTCATCCCCGACCCTGGCCATTATGTCTTTGTCGATCATTCCTTCGCGCATCTCGACATGGGTGCAGCCGGGGTGCTGACCATTGCCGAACCAGGCACCACGGATTTCGGCACGCCCAACATCACCAAGATGCCAAGGCAGGCGCCCAAACCCACCGCGCTCGCTGGCCCGTACAAGTTCAATCCGGCGCGCGGCGCCGAGCTGTATGAATCGACCTGCTCGGTCTGCCACCAGCCCGGTGGCGAAGGCACGGAAGGCGTTTTCCCGCCGCTCAAGAACAACAAGGTGGTGCTGAATGCCGACGCTTCAGAGCATGTCCTGGGGATCCTGAACGGCGTCGAAGGCCGGGTCATTGATGGCGTGACCTATGCCACGCCCATGCCGCCATTTGGCGGCATGCTGAGCGATGATGAAGTAGCCGACATCGCCAACCACGAGCGCACTTCCTGGGGCCACAAGGCCAAGCTGGTGACCGCCGATCAGGTGAAAGCCCTGCGCGCCCAGAGCGGGAGCGAATAACCGGACGCCCGGAACAGCGGCCCGGGCCTGACCAGTGGCAACCGCGCCACGCGGGTGGTCAGACTTGCGCCCGTGTCAGCGCCCCGAGAATGGCATCGACTGCGCCGGAAATCTCCGCCCAGGCCAGATCGAAGCCAGCCTCATCGCCATAATAGGGGTCAGCGATGGCCTGACCGAAGCGGCCGGGCACATGATCCAGCAACAGCGACAGCCGCGCCGTGGCATCGGCCGGCCGCAACACGCGCAGATCCTGCAGATTGGCGGCATCCAGCGCAAAAATATCGGTAAAGCGCTGAAAATCCGCCGCCGCCACCTGCCGCGCCCGCAACATCGAGATATCGACGCCATGGCGTCTGGCCACGGCCTGCGCGCGCGGATCCGGTGCCTTGCCGAGATTCCAGTCGCCGGTGCCGGCGGAATCGACCACAAGATCCAGCCCGCCCGCCCCGGCACGCGCGCGCAGCAACCCTTCGGCCATGGGTGACCGGCAGATATTGCCCAGACAGACGAACAGAATTGCAGGGGACTTAATGGCGGACATCGCGGCTCCGGCAGAAAATGAACAAGGTGGCCGATGCCTTAGAGGATCGCGCAGCATTCAGGCAAATCGCGGCAGACTTAAAGCAGGGCTTCAGGATGGCCGGGGCGCAAGCAACGGAGCTTCCACGAGAGCGGCGCCAGGTGCTGGCTGATAGCGACAAGCCGGATCCGCTGCGGCATAATCTTAAACAGAAAAGGCGGGGCCGTAGCCCCGCCCTTATTTGGTGCAGTCAAACTGCTTGTTAACAGCCAGCCTGCGATTTCTGAACTTCGCCAGATTTGCACTGAAAAAGCCCATTGTCAAGCCGACTGCAACTAAGCTTCATTGGCGATAACCCGACATGCCCTGTTGTCGCGCAACTGCTTGCAACGGCGTGGGGGTTTAAGATTCATTAGAGAAATTTGTCGGAAATGGCGTTGCAAGCCAGCTCAAGGAAGATATATTTGCCGCGAGGGGGCAGTAATGCGGAGATTAGGCTTAGATATCGGCACCAATAGTATTGGCTGGTGCATGATAGAGGATGACAGCAAGATCATCGATATCGGGGTGCGCATCTTCAGTGATGGCCGCGATCCGAAATCCGGGGCTTCGCTGGCAGTTGACCGACGCGATGCACGGGCGATGCGGCGGCGGC
>CAZIAA010000059.1:0-8380 GCA_964537365.1 uncultured Sandaracinobacter sp. | reverse complement strand
CCGGCATTCAGGATCACCCGTGATGGCGCGTCCTCGCTGACCAGATAGAGCGCTGCCGGGCTGACCGTCTCGGTCCCCATGCGGTCGAGCACTGCTTCCGGGGTGCCAAGGTCGCGGGTCATGCGCGTTGCCGCAATCGGCGCAATGGTGTTCACGCGGACATTATATTTGGCACCTTCCAGCGCCAGCGACTGCATGAAACCAACCAGCCCGAGCTTGGCGGCGCCATAATTCGTCTGGCCGAAATTGCCATAGAGACCCGTGGCGCTGGTCGTCAGCAGGATGCGGCCATAGGCCTGCTCACGCATCAGATCCCATACTGCCTTGGTGCAGATGACGCCGCCCATCAGATGCACTTCCACCACCAGGCGAAAGTCTTCCAGCGTCATCTTGGCAAAGGTCTTGTCGCGCAGGATGCCGGCGTTGTTGATGAGGATGTCGATGCGCCCCCATTTCGCCTTCACTTCCGCCACCATTGCATTGACGGCATCGACGTCGGTGACGCTGGCCGGGCTGGCCATGGCTTCGCCACCCTTTGCACGGATTTCCTCGACCACCTTTTCGGCCGCCGAAGCGCTGCCGCCAGTACCGTCGCGGGCGCCGCCAAGATCATTCACCACCACCTTGGCGCCGCGCGCGGCCAGATCCAGCGCATATTGCCGCCCGAGTCCGCCCCCCGCGCCGGTCACGATGGCGACACGATCATCAAAGCGAATAGTCATTGATTGTCACTCCTTGATTTCAATATTTTTGGTTTTTGCGCGACGCACCCGGCCGCAGGAGAATTCTGTGCGCAGGAGGGATAGTCAGCATCCATGCCGTTTCGCAACCCCTTCCCGTCATCAAATGTCGAAAACAGCGTGTTCGGGCAGACTTCTAGTCCTGCACGGTCATGGTGGAGGTTCGGTCCGTTTTCGGACGGTCTTCCGGGCGACGGCCAGTAACCGAATAATACACCATTTCGGCAATATTGGTGGTGTGGTCGCCAACCCGTTCCAGATTCTTGGCGATGAACAGAAGATGCGCCGATGCGCTGATATGGTGCGGATTTTCCATCATATAGGTCAGCAGCGATCGAAACAGCAGATTGTAGAAATCATCGACATGCTGGTCCTGTTCGATCACGCTTTGCGCCAGTTCGGCGTCATGCTCGACATAGCTTTGCAGCGCATCGCGCAGCATGGTGCTGGCGGCCTTCGCCATTTCCGGCAGGATGGCGATCGGTTTGATCGATGCCGTCTCAGCCAGCGTCGGCACCCGCTTCGCCACATTCTTGGCATAATCGCCAATGCGTTCGATGATCGAGGAAATCTTCAGCGCCGCCACGATTTCGCGCAGATCGTCCGCCAGCGGCGAACGCAGGGCAATGATGGCGATGGCCAGTTGTTCGGCCTCGGCCTCCATCCGGTCCAGCTCATCGTCGCGGGCAACGATTTCCGCCGCCAGCTCCCGATCCTGTTCCAGCAGCGCACGGATTGCAGATTCGGTCTGCGTTTCCGCCAATGCGCCCATGCGCTTGATCATGTCACGCAACTGGCGGATTTCGGCGTCAAAGGCGCGCACGGTATGCAACACCGGCTTGTCTCCGGCATCATCCACAGGCTTGTCCGCGGGCTTGTCGGTCATGTGCAAATGCTCCTAGCCATAACGCCCGGTAATGTAATCCTTGGTGCGGGTCTGCTGCGGATTGGTAAAGATTTCCCGTGTGTTGCCATATTCGACCAAACTGCCCAGGTGAAAAAAGGCCGTCTTCTGGCTGACGCGCGCGGCCTGCTGCATATTGTGCGTCACAATCACAATCGCATAGCGGCCGCGCAATTCATAGATCAGTTCCTCGATGCGCGCCGTTGCGATCGGATCCAGCGCCGAGGCGGGCTCGTCCATCAGGATGACTTCCGGATTGACTGCAATGGCGCGGGCAATGCACAGCCGCTGTTGCTGCCCGCCCGACAGCGCCGTGCCCGATTTCTGCAACCGATCCTTCACTTCATTCCACAGCCCGGCCCGTTGCAGCGATTTTTCCACGATCATGTCGAGGTCGCTCTTGTGTCGTGCCAGCCCGTGAATGCGCGGCCCATAGGCAACATTGTCGTAGATGCTTTTCGGAAACGGGTTGGGTTTCTGAAACACCATGCCGACGCGGGCGCGCAACTGCACGACATCCATCGCCGGGTCGTAAATATCCTGCCCATCCAGTTCGATCCGCCCTTCCACCCGGGCATCGTCGACGGTGTCATTCATGCGGTTGAAGCAGCGTAGAAAAGTCGATTTGCCACAACCCGACGGACCGATGAACGCAGTCACTTCGTCGGTGGATATATCGATGGAAACGCCTTTCAGAGCTTCAAAATCATTGTAGAAAACCCGCACATCGCGGGCGGTCATCTTGATGTCGTGGGTCTTCCGGGAGGCAGGCATTGCGATAATATTCTCCACAATTGCTTACCAGCGCACTTCAAACCGGTTGCGCAGATAAATTGCCAGGCTGTTGACGGAAAGCAGGACCACCAGCAGCACGATGATAGCGCCATTGGTCTTTTCGACAAAGCCGCGGCCGACATTGTCCGACCAGATGAAGATCTGCACCGGCAGCGCGGTCGCCGGCTCCGTCAGGCTGCGCGGCGTCGCCGTCATGAAGGCACGCATGCCGATCAGCAGCAGGGGCGCTGCTTCGCCCAATGCCCGCGCCAGCCCCAGAATCGTTCCCGTCAGCATGCCCGGAAGCGCCAGCGGCAGCACATGGTGAAACACCACCTGCACCGGCGACGCCCCCACCCCCAAAGCGGCATTGCGAATGGATGGCGGCACCGATTTGATCGCGGCGCGACCGGCAATGACGATGACCGGCATGGTCATCAGCGCCAGCGTCAGACCACCGACAATCGCCGCCGAGCGCGGCATGTGCAGGACATTCAGAAATACCGCGAGGCCAAGCAGGCCGAAAATGATCGACGGCACCGCCGCCAGATTGTTGATCGACACTTCGATCACATCCGTCCAGCGATTGCGCGGGGCGAATTCCTCCAGATAAATCGCTGCCAGCACCCCGACCGGGAAGCTGATGATGAAGGTCACGAACAAAGTCAGCAGGCTGCCGACCAGAGCGCCCTGCACCCCCGCCAGTTCGGCATCGATGGAATCGGAACCAGTCAGGAATTCGCGGTTGAAACTGGTTTTCAGCCGGCCCTGCTGACGCAGTTCCTGCCAGGCCGCCAGCGTCGCCGGTGCAACCGAACCATCCGCCACCGCCGTGCGCGGGTCGAAATGCCCTTTCGACAATTGATCGATATCCGAACTGGCCACCAGCCAGAAGCGCTGGCTGGTGCCGATCAGGCCGGGATTATCGCGCACGGCATCGCGCACCGCCAGCCAGGCACCATCTGAAAGCACTTGCGCATTCGCCGGCGCCCTATCCGGCACGGCGGCGGCAACGACCGATTCAAAATCCGCCCGCAGCAGAATTTGCGGCTGTTGCCGCAATTCCGCCGCAGTGATCCCCAGCTTTTCGGCACCGAGATTAACAGTGGTCAGCACCCGCGTCTGCTGAAAGCTCTGCCAACCGCCGGCAATGATGGTCAGCAGCAGAAAGGCGAGAAAGCCGACCGCCACCACCAGCGCCGCAGCGCCAGCCGCACGGAATAGCCGTTCCTTCACATAGCGGCGCCGGATCCGCGCCTGCATCGGCGCCGAATTCCAGATCGTCGGTCCGGGCCTCGTATCGGATAAAGCATTTTCAGTCATAGGCTTCCCGGTATTTCTTCACAATCTGCAGCGCATAGATATTGAGCACCAGCGTGACCAGAAACAGCACCAGTCCCAGGGCAAATGCCGATAGCGTCTTCGGGCTGTCGAATTCCTGATCGCCAGTCAGCAGAGAGACCATCTGCACCGTGACCGTAGTGACGCTGGCAAACGGGTTCGCAGTCAGATTGGCGGCCAGCCCGGCCGCCATCACCACGATCATGGTTTCGCCAATGGCGCGCGACACCGCCAGCAGAATGCCGCTGACGATGCCCGGCAATGCAGCTGGAATCAGCACCCGGCGGATGGTTTCCGATGGCGTCGCACCCATGGCCAGGCTGCCGTCACGCATAAAGCGCGGAACTGCAGTCAGGGCATCATCCGCCATCGACGAAATGAACGGGATGATCATGATTCCCATGACCAATCCGGCCGCCAGCGCGCTTTCGGCGCTGGCATTGGACACACCCAGGCTCAGCCCCAGCTGGCGCACCGCCGGCGCCACCGTCAAGGCTGCGAAAAAGCCGTAAACAACGGTCGGAATGCCAGCCAGCACTTCCAGCACTGGCTTGGCAATCCGGCGCAGCGCCGGCCGCGCATATTGCGTCAGGTAAACCGCGCTCATCAGTCCCAGCGGAATGGCGACGATCATGGCAATGATGGCGCCGATAAAGATCGTGCCCCAGAACAAGGGAACTGCGCCAAATCCGCCCTTTCCCCCGCCGGTCGAAGCCCCGGCCTGTGGCGACCAGTGCGTGCCGAACAGAAATTCGATCGGGTTGACTGATGCAAAAAACCGTGCGCTTTCAAAGACCAGACTGAGGACAATGCCAAATGTCGTGAAGATCGCCACCAGCGCTGCGGAAATCAGCCCCACCATCAACAGATTTTCAACGCGGGTGCGGGCACGGAATTCCGGCCGCAGGCGGCTCCAGCCCCAAAGCCCGCCCAGCGCCACCAGAGCCAGCGTCGCGCTGCCGAACAACAGGCCATAGCGGCGCATCGATTCCCGCCAGACCGTGGCAGCGGATTCGAGAACAGCACTTGTCTGCGCGGTATAGGAGCCGCTTACAACCCGCTGTACTTCCGATAGAAATGCCGATCTGGCCAGTTCCGTCGGGGCAATGGCGCCAGCAGGCAGACTGGCCAGCACATCGCGCGCCACCAGATCACGCAGCGCGATTGCCCAAACTGCAATCAGCAGCAATGCCGGCAGGGTTGCCAAGGCTGCCACAAATGTGCCGTGGTAAAATGGCCGGCTATGCACGGCGCCAATCCGCCCTGACGCCCGCTCAACAAATCCCTGCGCACGCCAGCGCCCCAGCCAGAAGCTGATGCCGCCCAGCAGCAGAACCGTCAGCAGGGTGATCGGCAGAGTCATTGCAGATCCTCTGGCGTCAATGGGATCAGTTCCGTCGCGGCCCGGCGATTGGCCTGGCGCACGGCCGGCCCGGAAGGCACCAGCCCGCGCCGGGCCAGATAGCCATCCGGCCCCCAGGCACGCTCGCTGGAGAATTCCGCCAGCAATTGCCGCAAGCCCCGCACCGAATCGACATGATCCGCCTTCACATAGATGAACAGGGGACGCGCCGCCGGATATCGAAATTCCGATATGGTTCCAACAGTTGCAGGCACGCCTTCAATTTCGACATCACGAATGGCATCGAGATTGCGTACCAGATAGGAATAGCCCAGCACGCCCAGCGCATTGGGGTCGGACACCAGTTTCTGCACGATCAGATTGTCGTTTTCGGCGGAATCGACATAGCCATCATCCTCGCGGATGTGGTTGCAGACGAATTTCTGACCGAGGCTTTCGGCCGAAGCCTCTGCCGCAGCAGCCGACCAGCGACAGCCGGGCTGCATATAGAGCTCATTGAAGGCATCGCGCGTGCCGGAAGTCGGCGCCGGCCCCAGCACCCGGATCGGCAGATCCGGCAATGCCGGATCAATATCGCGCCAGTTCCGCGCCCGCTGAGGCCGCCCGTCCGGGTTCGACGCCAGCGCCAGATAGATCTGCCGCCGGGTCAGTTGAAACGACGGGCCTTTTTTGGACTGCACCAGCACGACGCCATCGATACCGATCTGGATTTCCACGATCGGTCCGGCGCCTTGCGCCTGGCAGCTCTGCAATTCCCGCCGCGTCATGCGCCGCGACGCATTGACGATATCGGGATAGCGCGCCCCCGCCCCACTGCAGAACAATTTGATTCCACCACCCGTGCCAGTGGTTTCCACCACCGGGGCGGCAATTCGGGGATTGCGGCGCATGAAATTTTCCACAACCGCGGTGGTAAACGGAAACACCGTCGAAGAGCCGACAATGCGAATCTGGGTGCGCGAATCACTGCAGGCGGCCAGTATCATTACGGCACAGGCCGCCAACAGCACGACTTGCACCCTGGCTCTTGTATTTTTCAAGAACATGATATTCCAGAACAAGTTACGCTGCGTTTCTGTCTGTGTGGGCGAGTATGGATAAAATGGCCTGCCAGCCATTGCGGCCAGCCAGTGCGCCACTCCCTGCAATTTTTTGCCGCTTGCCGCCAGTGCCAGGCCAGCCGCCGCCCATCAGCCGGGGGTTCGCAAGCGCCATGCCGAAAACCGGGCGGCTGCAACATCGATCACGCCTTGCGCTGCAGTTTCTTCACCACTGCCACGCCCATGCCAGACATTACATCAAACAGCCGTTCCGGATTCGAACGCTTCAGATCCAGCAGCGCCATTTCTTCGCCGCCCTTGCTGCCTACCGGAATTTCGCGCTGCCCTTGCGCCAGCCCGGCCAGAATGATGCGCCCGGCTTCATCGGGGGAAATGCCACCATCCACTTCATCGGCGCCAGGCCCCCTGGGCGTGCCGTCGGCGGTCAGGGCGTTCACGGCAATGGCAGTGCGGACGAATCCTGGCACGATCGTTGAGATCCGGACACCCCGATGTTCAACCTCGGTGCGCAGCGCGTCGAAAAAGCCCATGACTGCGAATTTGGCGCTGCTGTAGGCGGTCCGTTGTGGCGCGCCGACCTTGCCGGCGATGCTGGACGTGACTGCAATATGTCCGGATCCGCGCGCAAGCATCTGTGGCAGGAGCATTTTTGCATGTGCGACAGGGGCAAAATAATCCACTTCCATGATTCGGCGATAGACGTCCATGCTGCTGTCCTCACATAGCGAACGCTGGGAAATGCCGGCATTCAGGATCAACACATCCACCTGGCCGGCGCGTTCAACCATGTCCCGCAGCGCTGCATAATCCGTCACTTCAAAAGGCAACACCAGTGCATTCGGCAGTGTCGAGGCCAGTTCGGTCAGGGCCGCTTCGTTGCGCCCGGACAGGATCACGCGCGCGCCCGCATCAGCGAATGCCCGCGCCACGCCAACGCCGATTCCGGATGATGCGCCGGTAATCCAGACTCGCTTCCCTGCAAACATTTTCAGCCCCTTCCTTCTGCCTCGCCCAGCTCTGACAATTGCAGCCCGCGCGACCCTAGACGGACATCCGTTCCACCGACAAGCCACGCCGTGCAAAATGGGAACAGCCCCGGAAAGCCTGCGTGGTGCTGGCCGCCACCCGCCGCGCGGTCTATTCTGGCGGCGTGAACGAAGGTGATACCGATATCCTGCAGCATCTGCGCAATGCCGATCTTTTTGCCGGCCTCGACGGCGCATTGCTGCCATGGATTGCCAGCCGGGCGCGGCTGCGGCAGGTTCCGCGCGGGGCGCAGCTCTTTCACCAGGGCGACCGCAATCTGCGCGCGCATCTCTGCCTGCGGGGCTGGGTGCGGATTTCGCAAACCGGCGCCGATGGCAATGAACTGGTGCTGCGTTTCATCAGCCCGGGGCATATCTTCGGCACCGTTGCGCTGTTTACCGATGAACGCCATCCCGCCGACGCCCGCGCCGCCAGCGATGTCGTCGAAGCAAGCTGGAGCCGGGCCGAACTGTTGCAACTGCTGCACCAGCACCCAGCCATTGCCATCAACGCCATCCGTATCATTGGCGAACGGCTGCAGCAGGTGCAGATCCGCCTGCGCGCTTCCGTCAGCCAGAGTGCGTCGCAGCGTCTTGCGCAGACTCTGCTGACACTGGCCAGACAATCCGGAATGGCTGCCGCCACGCAGTGGCGCATTCCCTTTCCGCTGCGGCGCAAGGATGTCGCCGATGTCGCCGGCACCACCATCTATACCGCCAGCCGCACCCTCCGGAACTGGGAACGAGCCGGCATAATCGCCGCCGAACGGCGCTTCCTGACCATCGCCAACCGTCCGGCGCTGGAACGGATGGGCCAAGCGGAATAGAAAGCCGCCCGGGCATGATTGCCCCGGCAAAACTTTGCGCGCGGGCAAATTCGCGGATTGCTTTTCCGTCTAATGTTGTTTTTCTGGATCCGCTGCCCATACCGCGCCAGCAGCGTCACTGGCCGGGGAAAACAGCTGAAGGAGTGAAAGACAGATGACGGCCACTGCCCAACGCACTGCATCCCGGTCTGGCGTATTCTGGTCGCTGGCGTTCCGCCCGTTCTTTCTGGCGGCCGGCCTGTGGGCAACATTTGCAATCCTGTTCTGGGCCTGGCTTTATGCCACTGGCGCAACCATCCCCAGCCATTTCGACCCGCTAAGCTGGCATATCCATGCCATGCTGTT
>CAZIAA010000058.1:0-8386 GCA_964537365.1 uncultured Sandaracinobacter sp. | reverse complement strand
TGCCGGGCGGCAATTACCATATGTATGATTACTCGCTGTTCTGGGCCAATATCCGCGCCGATGCCGAAGCCCGGCTTTCGAGCTTTGTCGCGCAGCGTCTGCAAAACGACCAGCCGGTGACACCGGTGGCGGCCGGCAATTGACGGCAACGGCACTGGTCACCAGCGATGCCGCCGAATTCGCTGGCGCGCTGCCACAGCGGGGGCGGCTGCTGGGACTTGATATCGGCACGCGCGGCATTGGTCTCGCCACCGCCAGCGCCGACTGGCGCTTTGCCACCGCGCGCGAGACGCTGAAGCGCGGCAAGGCATCGGTCGATCTGGCGCAACTGGCGGAACTGGTCGCGCGTGAGGATATCGTTGGAATTATAGTCGGGCTGCCGCTGTCGATGGATGGTTCCGATTCCAGCCGCACCCAGTCGGTGCGCGCGCAGGCGCGCAATCTTGCCCGGCAATTGCTGCGGCCGGTGCTGTTGTGGGATGAACGCTGGTCGACGGTTGCTGTCGAACGCGCCATGATTGCCGCCGATGTCAGCCGCGCCAAACGCGCGCAACGGGTCGATGCGCTGGCGGCGGCGCATATTCTGGAAGGCGCCTGTGCGCGGCTGGCGCGTCTTGCCGAGAACGCGACGGGCGTCTAATCAGCGCAACCGTGAATCAGCCGCCCCCGCCCCCGACACCCGCATTCAACCATCCGCATCTGCTTGCCATCGACGGGCTTCTGCCGGCCGAAATCACCTTTCTGCTGGATGAAGCCGAACAATGGGTGGCGGCGGGGCGGCAGGCGCGCAAGCATGATGATCGTCTGGCCGGCCTCACCCAGATCAATATGTTCTTCGAAAACAGCACGCGCACCTTGCTCAGCTTCGAAATCGCCGGCAAGCGGCTGGGCGCCGATGTGGTCAGTCTGGCGGTCGGCGCCTCCAGCATCAAAAAGGGGGAAACTCTGCTGGATACGGCGCTGACCTTGAATGCCATGCACCCGGATGTGATCGTTATCCGCCATGAAAGTTCGGGCGCGGTGGCGCTGATTGCGGAAAAGGTCGATTGTCCGGTGCTGAACGCCGGCGATGGCCGCCATGAACATCCAACGCAAGCGCTGCTCGATGCCTTGACCATCCGCCGCCGCAAGGGCCGCATTGCCGGTTTGAAAGTCGCTATTTGCGGCGATATTCTGCACAGCCGCGTGGCGCGTTCGAATTTTCGTCTGCTGCATGCGCTTGGCGCGGAAGTGCGGGCGGTGGCGCCGCCGACGCTGATGCCGGCCTTTGTCGAGGAACTGGGGGCGACACCCTTCACGCGTTTCAGCGACGGCATAGAAGGCGCCGATGTGGTAATGATGCTGCGTCTGCAACTGGAACGCATGAGCGGCGCTTATGTACCGTCGCAGCGCGAATATTTCCGCCTGTTCGGGCTGACCCGGGAACGTCTGGCGCTGGCCGCCGAGGATGTGCTGGTCATGCATCCGGGGCCGATGAATCGCGGCGTCGAAATCGAATCGGTGGTGGCCGATGATATCCAGCGTTCCGCCATCACCGAACAGGTGGAAATGGGTGTGGCGGTGCGTATGGCCTGTCTCGATGTGCTGACGCGCGGGCGGCGGGGGGAAGGCTGATGGCGGCGATGCTGTTTCGCGGTGCCCGGCTGATCGACCCGCAGACGGCGACGGAAACGCCCGGTGACCTGCTGGTTGAAGGCCGGCAGCTGGCCGCGGTGGGCGAATCGCTGACGCCGCCCGAGAATTGCGAGATCATTGATTGCGCCGGGCTGGTGCTGGCCCCCGGACTGGTCGATGCCGGCGTGTTTCGCGCCGATGTGGCGGCCGCGACCGCTGGTGGAATCACCAGCATCATATTGATGCCGGATCAGGCGCCGCCACTGGATGATCCGGCGCTGGTCGAACGCGCGCAACGGCTGGGCAAGCCGCAATTATGGGTGCGGCCGCTGGCGGCGGCGACGCAGGGGCTGAACGGGCGTGATCTGGCGGAACTGGGGCTGATGCAGGAAGCCGGCGCCGTGGCGGTGGCGACGGGGCGGATGGCGATTGCCGATTCCCGCGTGATGCTGCGGCTGTTGCGCTATGCCGCCGGGCTGGGGCTGGTGGTGGTGACGCATGCGGAATGCCCGTTTCTGACCGCCGGCACGGTTGCGACCGAAGGCGAGCCGGCGACCCGGCTGGGCCTGGCGGCGGCGCCGGCCTGCGCCGAAGCGGTGCAGATCGGCCGAGATGTCCGGCTGGCGCGCGAAGCCGGCTGTGCGCTGCACATAGCCTGTGTGACCACGGCGGAAGGAATTGCACTGGTGCGCCGGGCGCAAGCGGTGGGGCAGGATGTGACAGCGGCGACGACGCCCGATTACGCGCTGCTGTCCGAATCCGCGATTGCCGATTACCGCAGCTTTGCCCGGCTGTCGCCGCCATTGCGCAGCGAATCCGACCGGCAGGCGGTGCGCGCGGCGCTGGCGGATGGCACCATTTCCGTGCTGACCAGCCGCCATGATCCGCGCACGCCGGAGGAAAAGCGCCTGCCATTTGCCGATGCCGCCCCCGGCGCGGCCGGCGCGGCCACATTGTTGGCGCTGGGCCTGCAGCTGGTGCGCGAAGATGTGCTCAGCCTGCCGCAACTGATGTCCAGACTGTCGTGGGCGCCGGCGCAGCGCTTCGGTCTGGCCGCTGGCCGCTTGCAGCCGGGCGCGCCAGCGGACATTCTGCTGCTCGATCCGGCCACCCCCTGGCGGATCGATTCGGCCGAACTGGCCGGCCTCGCCGGGAATACGCCCTTTGATGGCACAGAGGTTTGGGGCAGCTTGCGCATGGTATTGAAAGGCGGGGAGAAGTTGCATTGATCCGGTGGCTCGCTGCCATTGTCCTGCTGCTGGCACAGCCAGCCATTGCTGCATCGGATGCAGGGGCCGCCAGATGGCGCGCCGGGGACTGGCGGGGGGCCGTCGCGGAATGGAACAAGGCTGCGGCGCGTGGCGATGCCGAAGCGCTGTTCGGGCTGGGGCAGGCCTATCGGCTGGGGCGCGGGGTGGCGGAAAACCGCGAAACCGCCATTGAATATTACCGCCGCGCGGCCGATCGCGGCCATGTCGGCGCCATGACCAATCTTGGAATCACCATGTTTCAGGATGGGCGCAAGACCGAAGGTCTGAAAATTCTGCGCGATGCCGCCGATCGGGGCGATCTCCGGGCGTCCTATGTGGTTGGCGTGGCGACTTTTGGCGGCGATGGCGCGCAGCGCAATATGGTGCTTGGCTATGCCTATGTGTTGCGCGCCCGCGATGGCGGGCTGGCCATGGCGGGTGCACAGGCGGAGCGCATGGCAAATCTGATGTCGCCGGCGGCGCGGGCGCGCAGTCAGGAAACCGCGCTGGCGCTGGCCAGCAGCCGCGTCGGTGGCGAAGCGACAGGACCGCAGCCGGAAATCGCAGCGGCGCGACCAGCCGGCACCGGCGCGACCGCTTCGGGCCCTGTGGCGGCAGAAACGGCGGACTGGAAGGTGCAGCTGGGCGCTTATACCTCGGCGCAGGCGGCGCGCACCGCCTGGGCGACATTATTGTCGCAGACCTCGGTTCTGAAGGATGAGTCCGCCATTTACGCCCCGCATCGGGGCCTGGTGCGGCTGCAGATCGGCCCTTATGGCGAACGGCAACAGGCGGATGCTTTGTGCGCGCGTCTGGCGGCGGCCGGCCGGCCGTGCTTTGTCACCAAGTAAGGCGGAAACCGTGCGCGGCGGATAAACCCTGTCCGCAGATAAAAAAAGCCGCTGCGCGGGTGCGCAGCGGCCAGGGTTCAGGGAGGGAGTGAATCGCGCCTGAGGCACGATCGCACTCTTGCGGGTGGCAAAGGGGGATAACACCAGCCCGCGAATGTTAATCTGATGTCGACGCTCCGGAATTTCAAGTCAATTCGTTGCAAAAAACATAAGGGCGGCTTGTCGCGGTGGCAAAACGGGGTTCGCAAGGCGCAATGGCAGGCGCAAAAGCAGCGGCCAGGCGACCTGAAAGCAGGGCGTGCCCCGAGACGATTTTTCGTTCAGGCCCGCCAATAGCGGCTAGCGTCGCCGTCCTTCCGGCGGGTGACCCGGCCGCGCCGGTGCAGCCAGTGCAGATGGGCCAGCGCTTCGCCGGTGGCCAGCTGCAGTTCGGAATCGCCGATTTCGCCGCGAAACAGCACGGAAAAGCTTTCATAGGCAGTGATTCCGTCAGCACAGGCCTGCAACAATGCATCGAGCTTTTCGTGATGGTCGGCAGCGAGCTGGTCGAGGCGGGTGTGCAGCCCGGTGAAGGGTTCGTTATGGGCCGGTAACACCAGCGTGTCGGCGGGCAGCAGCTGCCGCAGCCGGTCGATGCTTTCAAGCCAGTCCGCCAGCGGGTCGGCGTCTGGCTCGCCCGGCTGGACGGACACATTGGATGTGATTCGCGGCAGCACCTGATCGCCGGCAATCAGGATATGCTCGACCGGGTCGAACAGGCAGACATGCTCGGGGCTGTGCCCGGAGCCGACGACGACCTGCCATTTGCGTGTGCCGATGGTGAGTTCGTCGCCGTCGCGCAGCCGATGATAGCCGATCGGCAGGCGATGGATACTAAGGGCAAAACGTCCCCAGCTGCGGTTGCGCAGATCGGCAATGGCCGATTTCGGCCAGCCGGCGGCGGCATAGAATTGCAGCACTTCGGCCGGGGTCTGATCGGCGGTATCGAGCGTCAGCGTGCGCGCGGTCAGAAATCCGTTGCGGCTAATTTCAATGGCGACCTGCCCTTTTTTCGCCATCCAGCCGGCAAGGCCGATATGGTCGGGATGGTAATGGGTAACGATGACCCGGCCGACCGGCTTGTCGGCAAGATCTTCGGCGAACAGCCGGCGCCAATAGGCGCGGTTACGGTCGGACGGGAAGCCGGTGTCGACGATGGCCCAGCTGTCGCCATTGTCCAGCACCCACAGGTTGATATGGTCGAGGGCAAAGGGCAATGGCACACGCGTCCAGTAGATTCCGGGGTGGACTTCGACGATGGCGCCAAAGTCCGGCACGAAATCCCCGTGCGGATAATGCAGATCCCGCCGCAGCAGCGGCGCATCGGGGGCGGCCGCGATCATTGCCAGCGTCAATCCTCGCCTTCACTCGGGCGGCGGAACAGCGTTTCGGCCGTGGGTTCTATATGGGGCGCGGTTTCCGCGTCTTCGGCGCCGGACTGGCGGGCGTCGCGCTCGGCTTCCAGTTCGGCCAGAATGGCTTCACGGTCGGCACGCAACTGTTGATCCTGCGGCTGTTCCAGATCGGTGCCGGTGCGTCTGGCCACGTCCGCCACCAGCGCGTTCAGTTCGCGCTGGGTGCATAGCCCCAGGGTCACTGGATCCTTGGGCGTGATATTGGCGATATTCCAGTGTTCACGATTGCGGATGGCATTGATGGTGGTCTTGGTGGTTCCGATCAGCCTGGAGATCTGGCTGTCAGTGATGTCGGGGTGGTGGCGCAGAATCCAGGCGATGCCGTCGGGCTTGCTCTGGCGCTTGGCCGCCGGGGTATAACGCGGTCCTGAAGTGCGGCGGGATTGCTGTGGCCCTTCCGCAATGCGCAGACGATAGTTGGAGTCGTTCTGGCCCTTGTCGATTTCCGCCTGCGTCAGTTCGCCGGCGCGGATCGGATCGCTGGGGGCAAGCCTTGCTGCCGCGGTTTCGTCGGCAATGGCCTGAACTTCCAGAATATGGATCTGACAGAAAGCGGCAATCTGCTGGAAAGTCAGCGACGTGTTGTGCAGCAGCCAGGTTGCAGTGGCGTGCGGCATCAATGGCTGCGCCTGTGTCTTCTCTGGGGACCTGTTGGCCATCTGTGCTGTTGTTCCTCAATTCATTCGGGACGAGTTGCCGCCCGGCCAGAACAGGAATTCGCGAAAAGAATCCCCATGGCTGGGCAGCCGACCGGTGCGGACTTTCGCCTTGTACGACAGGTTGAGGTACGACAAGCCGAGTCCAACGATAAGGCAACGGCCACCTCCGCACGGAGATGGCCGTCTGGATGCCCTTTAGCTAAGACGCAACGCCGCCAAGCGCAAGCCTGTCGTGCGCCCGGATGCGGCTTTTCAGCCCGCGCACCAGCAATCGATTCCGCCATAGCCCTGCGCGCCCAGAGCAGCCAGCCGGCGCGCGCGTTGCGCATCCATGCCGCCCAGCGCCAGCACCGGGCCAGCAGCATGCCGGACCATCAGGCCGAAACGCAACGGTCCAAGCACGGCTTCACCGGGATGGCTGCGGGTGGCGAACACCGGCGACAGGAACACCAGATCGGCACCGCGGGCAAAGGCGCGGTGGATATCGGCTTCGCCATGCGCGGCGGCAGTCACCAGTTGCCGGCGGCGGAAGGGTGGTGGGGACGCCGCTGCTGGCCAATGTCCGGTCGGCCAGTGCTGGCCATCGGCGCGCATGTTCAGCCGGCTCGCCACCAGGCACAGATGCCGGCGCCGGGCGATTGCAGCAATGTGCTGGAAAAGCACCCGCCGCGCCGGCAGCGGCCAGCGATAGTGGCGAAAGACAATGCCGCCCCCGGCCGGCAGTGCCGCCAGCGCCCGCCATAACGGGTCTAGTGGCTGCTGACCGCCCAGGCGCTCATCGGTGAACAGCCATTGCCGGGGTATCCGGTTGCGCCAGCCGCGCGGCGCCGACGCTGAGCTTGTGCAAATCACCCCCGGAAGCTAGCTGCAGGCCATGAAAAAGGCCATTGCAAAGACGGCGCCACAGCCCGCTGGCACATCTGCCGAACGGCTGCGCGCCATTCGCTCAACGCTGGCACAGGCGGCCGCATCGGGCGGCCATCCGCCGCCGACGCTGATTGCCATCAGCAAGACTTTCCCCGTCACTGCCATCCGGCCGCTGATTGCAGCCGGGCAGAGGCTGTTCGGAGAAAACCGCGTGCAGGAGGCCGAGGGTAAATGGCCGGCACTGCTGGCGGAGCATCCCGATATCCGACTACACCTTGTTGGCCAGTTGCAATCGAACAAGGCGGCGCGCGCGGTGCAGCTGTTTTCGGCCATCCACAGCGTTGACCGACCGTCGCTATTGCGGGCGCTGGCCCGCGCCGTTGCCGATCATGGGCGACAGCCGGAACTGTTCGTGCAGGTCAATATTGGCGACGAGCCGCAAAAGGGCGGGGTAGCGATTGCCGGTCTCCCAGCACTTCTGCAGCAGGCCCGGGACGCCGGTCTGCAGATTTCCGGTCTGATGGCAGTGCCGCCTGCCGGGCAGGAGCCTGCACCCTATTTCGCCCTGCTGGCGAAATTGGCGCAGCGGCACGGGCTGGAGGGGCTCAGCATGGGCATGAGCCAGGATTACGATATCGCGGCGGCGCTGGGGGCGACGCATGTGCGGATCGGATCGGCGTTGTTCGGAAACAGGGTTAACGAATAGACACTATAAGTTGAAAATAATTTTCTACTTGTTGGTAAATACAGATTAATTGCTGTCATGAATTGCAATATTAACCAATCATATTGTTGAACTTCACAACTACATCTCCATTATTCACTGCGAGTATTTGCTTAACTCATCCGGAATGTCCGGATCCTTTCAAGGCAGCTGTCCTGATGGATCCGGCGGGCGGTGTGAGCGTCCCGCGTGGAAAATGAGGTGTATCATGATTGGCACCAGAGAAATCTGTGCGCTGCTGTTGGCTGGCGGCATGGGGGCTGGCTCGGTTGTCGGTGTGCAGCAGGTCAAGCCGGCACTGACCAAGGCCAGCAAGCCCGCCGTGCATAAGCCGGCGCGTCAGGCCGTGGCGCGTCGCGCGGTTGCGCGTCCGGCACCGCAGATGGTGGCCAATGATTGCCCCACCATTACTGCACCACTGGGGCCGGGAATTGCCGATCTGGCGCCGATGCAGTCGTCCACGCCAATGGGCGGTGCTGGCCCGGAAATGGCCGGTGGCGGCCCGTTTTTCCCTGGCGGCGGTGAGTATTGGCCCGGCTGGAATCCTGGCGGTGGCGGCGGTGGTGGAGCTGGCGGCGGCGGTGGTCTGCCGCCTGGCCCTGGTGGCGGCGATGGTGGTGGATCCGTTCCGGGCGGTGGCCCGGTTGCCACCGTGCCGCAGCCGGCCAGCTGGGTGATGATGATTGCCGGATTTGGTCTTGTCGGTCTGGCACTGCGCCGCGGGCATGGTGCCGGTACTGTCAAGGCAGAACCACCCCGCAACGTCTGAGCGGCCGGCAGGGCCGCCCCCGCGCAAGCAACAGATCAGGTTGACCGGGCCGGCACGGTTGTGACAATGGGGCGCCTGCTGATCGCCAGTGTTATGAACCGGGCCGGTCTGCGGCGCGGCTGGCACTTTCAGTTGCTTGAAATCGCGGGTGTAGCTCAATGGCAGAGCAGAAGCTTCCCAAGCTTACGACGAGGGTTC
>CAZIAA010000057.1:0-8444 GCA_964537365.1 uncultured Sandaracinobacter sp. | reverse complement strand
GGCTGATTGCCGGTGACGCACACGCGTTGAAACTGACACAGGCAGAGGATTTTCAATTGCTGGAACGCATGCTGGACTGGGTGACCGTGACAGGCTCTGGATTTGACGTCCACCGTTTTGGCGCCGGCAAGCAACTCTGGCTGTGCGGTGTAAAGGTCGCGCATGACCAGGGTCTGATCGGCCATAGCGATGCCGATGTCGGCCTGCATGCATTGACGGATGCCGTGCTGGGGGCGTTGGGCGCGGGCGATATCGGCGTGCATTTTCCGCCTTCCGATGCGCAGTGGAAAGGCGCCAGCTCCGAGCAGTTTCTCGCCCATGCCGCCCGGCTGGCCAGCGCGGCCGGCGCCGAAATCCTGCATTGCGATGTGACATTGATCTGTGAAGCGCCAAAGATAAGCCCTTATCGCAACAGCATGATTGCGCGCATCGGGGATATTCTGGCGCCGCATGCCCCGATCATCAGCATCAAGGCCACCACCACCGAAGGTCTGGGCTTCATCGGCCAGCGGCAAGGCATGGCGGCGCAGGCGCTGGCGACGATCCGGCTGCCGAAAGGAATGCCCCAATCATGACCCTCGATTCGGAACTGGTAGAGCTTGCCGCGCAGGTGGTAGCGCAAAATCAGCAATCGGGCCGGCAGGTCACCACTGCCGAAAGCTGCACTGGCGGGCTGGTGGCGGCCGCCATCACCGAAATTGCCGGCGCATCCAACATCCTGCAGCGTGCCTTTGTCACCTATTCGAACGACGCCAAAAGCCAGATGCTGGGCGTGCCCGAAGCCATTTTGCAGGCGCATGGCGCGGTCTCCACCCAGACCGCCGAAGCCATGGCGCGGGGCGCGCTGAACAGCAGCAGCGCGGATGTCGCGGTGGCTATTTCCGGAATTGCCGGTCCCGACGGTGGCAGCGCGGAAAAGCCGGTCGGCACTGTGGCCTTTGCCCGCGCCACTGCTGCGGGCACGTCGGTGCAACTGGTTTCGGAAATGCGCTATTTCGATCCGAATCTCAGCCGGTCGGAAATCCGCCGTCTGGCGGCGGGCGTGGCGCTCAGGCTTTTGCTGCCGTAAATTTCACTGGCGCGCTTTTCAAAGCTGCCGACCATTTTCAGAAATGCCTCGCGGAAAAAACTGCCGGCGAGCTTTTCCAGAACCCGCGACTGGAACTGGAAATCGACATGAAAATGCAATTCCGTGCTGTCGTCCGGTCCCGGCAAAAAGCGCCAGTCGTTGACCAGCTGCTTGAGCGGCCCGGCAACATAATCCACATGCACCAGATTCGGACGATCCAGCGTCACCTTGCTGGTGAATGTTTCGCGAAAGGCGCGAAAGCCGACCGCCATATCGGCGACCAGCATTTCCGGTTCCTGGCTGCGGATGCGGATTGCGGTTACCCAGGGCAGAAAGTTCGGATATTCGCCGACATCCGCGACCAGATCGAACAATTGTTCCGGAGACCAGGGCAGCGCCCGAATCTCGTTATGGCTTGGCACCCGCCTGCGCTTTCCCGAATTTGCTGTTGCGGGCTTGTTGCAGCTTCTTGAAATCATCGCCGGCATGATAGCTGGAGCGGGTCAGCGGACTGGCGGAAACCAGCAGGAAACCCTTGGCCCGCGCCATGGCGGCATAGCCGGCAAATGTCTTGGGCGGGATGAATTCTTCAACCTTGGCGTGTTTGGGCGTAGGTTGCAGATATTGGCCGATGGTCAGGAAATCGACTTCGGCTGACCGCATGTCATCCATGACTTGATGCACTTCATTACGTTGTTCACCCAGCCCGACCATGACACCCGATTTGGTGAAGATGGTCGGATCCATCTGCTTCACGCGATCGAGCAGGCGCAGTGAA
The DNA here is from genome assembly GCA_964537365.1 of uncultured Sandaracinobacter sp. GTDB lineage: Bacteria > Pseudomonadota > Alphaproteobacteria > Sphingomonadales > Sphingomonadaceae > Sandaracinobacteroides. The sequence goes on along the minus strand of CAZIAA010000057.1, from coordinate 6,597 downwards.
TGGTAATAGCGCGCGCCCGGCCGGATGGTCGGATACAGCCGCGGCACGGTTTCCAGATTGTGGTTATAGACGTCGGGCTTGGCGTCGACGATGCGCGCAACGGCTTCCAGCGGCTTGTTGCGGAAATCCGGTGTCAGGATCTCGATCGTCGTGTCTGGTGTGCGCTTGCGCAATTCATTGATGACCAGCACGAACTGGCGCGCGCCGCCATCCGCCAGATCATCGCCATCGCCCGAAGTGATGACGACATGTTTGCGCTGCATTTCAGCCACGGCTTCGGCCACATGCACCGGCTCCAGCGGGTCGACACGGTTGGGCATACCGGTCTTGATGTTGCAGAAGGCACAGGCCCGCGTGCAGGTATCGCCCAGAATCATCACCGTGGCCGTGCCTCGCCCCCAGCAATCCCCGATATTCGGGCAGGCGGCTTCCTCGCAGACCGTGTGCAGCTGTTTCTGCCGCATCAGCGCATGGACGCGCTGATAACCTTCGGATGTCGGCGCCTTTACGCGCAGCCAGTCCGGCTTTGGTGCGCGTTTGATCGTAGTGGATGCAATCGGAGCTGTCGCCTGGGGCTTTGCCGGGGCTTTGGGTTGCGTGCTCATGATGGCTTCCCATAGGATATTCCACAGACAGCGACAATGATCGTTATTGCCCGCCGCCCTGTTGCCAGCCATACCTCAGCCTCGCATTCCGCGAGATGCACCGGCTGCTTGCAAGATGGTTGTTCATCACGTCGCCCGGCATTACTATTGTGGCATGTCCGCTAGCCTGCCCAACCTCCTGACCCTCAGCCGAATTTTTGCTGTGCCGCTGTTCGTGGTGCTGATGTGGCGGGCCGGCTGGATCGGCTATACCGCTGCGTTCATTCTTTACTGCGTGGCCGGCATCACCGATTATCTTGATGGCTATTTGGCACGCGCCCAGGGCACGGTGTCGCGGCTGGGGATTTTTCTCGATCCGATCGCCGACAAGATCATGGTTGCGGCGGTCATCGTCATGCTCATTCACAATGGCCAGATTGCCGGCTGGCACGTCATCCCGGCCCTCGTCATCATTCTGCGCGAGATTGCGGTTTCCGGCCTGCGCGAATTTCTGGCAACGGCGCGCGTTTCCCTGCCGGTGTCACGGCTGGCCAAATGGAAAACCGCGTTCCAGATGGTGGCGCTGGGGGCGCTGATCCTGGCGCCGTCCAGCGCTTATTGGTGGCCGGCCCTGCCGTCCGTGCTGGTTGGAATCGTCACGCTCTGGCTGGCTGGTGCGCTGACGCTGGTGACCGGCTGGGATTATCTGCGCATCGGGCTGCGCCACATGTCCGACAGCAACCCCTGACAATCCCTGAAAGCCGGCCGATCCTTCTCGGCCGGCATCACGCCGTGATGATCACTTTGCCCTTGGCCTTCCGGTCCATCAGCATGCGGATTGCTTCCGCGCCTTCGTGCAGCGGGAAACGGGCAGAAATATGCGGTTTCAGTTCACCCTTCGTGAACCAGTCGAAAATTTCCTGCATGTTTTCGCGGTGCAGCTCCGGTTCGTATTGAGTGAACGCGCCCCAGAATACGCCGATAATTGATGCGCCCTTGATGAGCGGCAGGTTGAGCGCCAGCTTCGGAATTTCGCCGCCAGCAAAACCAACCACCAGATAGCGCCCGTTCCAGGCGATAGTGCGAAATGCCGGATCGGCATAACGGTCGCCGACCGGATCATAGATGACATCGACGCCTTTACCGCCGGTGAGTTCCTTGACCCGGGCTTTCAGATCCTCGCTGGTATAGTTGACGGTATCCGTCGCGCCATATTCCCGGCACAGCGCAAGCTTTTCCGCGCTGGAGGCTGCGGCAATCACTTGTGACGCCCCCATGCGCCGGCCGAGATCAACGGCTGCCAGCCCCACCCCGCCTGACGCACCAAGCACGAGCAGGGATTCGCCCGGCTGCAGCCGGGCGCGCTGCTTGAGCGCATGGTGCGAAGTGCCATAAGTCATGACGAAGCCAGCGGCGACATCAAAGGGCATGTCATCGGCAATGGCGGAAAGCTGGTCTTCGCGTGCCAGAAACTGTTCGCGGAACGCGCCATCGCCAACCATGGCGATTACCCGGTCTCCGGGCTTGAAACGGCGCACGCCCTCACCCACGGCTTCGACGATTCCGGCCGCCTCTCCACCGGGGGAAAAGGGCAATGGTGGCTTGAATTGATAGAGGTTCTGGATGATGAGCACATCGGGGAAATTAACGCCGGCGGCCTTCATGCGGATCCGGACTTCGCCCTTGCCCGGCTCTGGCGTGGGCAGGTCCTCGATCACCAGTTTTTCCGGACCACCATGTTCTACGCAGACCAGTGCTTTCAACCTGTCCTCCATTGCTGCATGACGCCGGGGACTTAAATCAGACGGAACGGAAAAACACAATGGCGGACTCCCGACCCAGAGACCCAAGACCCGGAATTGCCATATTCGGCGCCGGCCTTGTCGGGCTGTATATCGGCGGATTGCTGGCAAAACTGGCGGATGTCACCTTTATCGGCCGCCCGTCCATGCTGGATGCGCTGAACAATGGCCTGCGGCTGACGAACGCCACCGGGCTGGATGTGCTGGTGCCAGCGGCCGGCTTTGCCCGCGCCACACAGCCCGATGCGCTGGCCGGTGCCGAGCTGATCCTGGTGACGACCAAATCCATGCAGACGACAGAGGCCAGCGCGGCCATTGCCCGCTTTGCGCCCGCGGATGCGAGCGTGATTTCATTCCAGAATGGTGTCTCCAACGCAGAGCAACTGCGTGCCTGTGTCGGCAATCGGCCGGTTCTTGCCGGGATGGTGGCGTTCAATGTCGCGCAGAGGACGCCGCAGCATCTGCATTGCGGCATTGGCGGTGCGCTGGCGGTGGAGGCCGGCGCCATTGCCGCGCATTATGCCGATCTGTTTGCAGCAGTTGGCCTGCCGCTGCAGCAATCCGAGGACATTGCCGGGCTGCAGTGGGGCAAGCTTCTGCTTAATCTGAATAACGCCTTGAATGCGTTATCCGGGGTCAGCCTCGGCGAGCAATTGCGTCAGCCCGATTTTCGCCGTTGCTGGGCGCTGCTGATTGCCGAAGCGCTCGAATTGCTGCAGGCGGCGGACATCCGGCCAGCGGACACATTGGCCATGCCGATCCGGCTGATGCCGGAAATCCTGTCCGTTTCCAATTCGCTCTATGGCTATATCATTTCCATCAGCGGGCGCGGCAGCGCCCGCGCCGATCCGCATGCGCGATCGTCCATGGCCAATGATTTCAGCCGCGGGCGCGCCACCGAAATCGACTATCTGCAAGGGGAAGTCGTGCGTCTGGCACAGGGGCTGGGGCGGTCCGCCCCGGTCAACCAGTGCGTGATCGATCTGGTGAAAGCGGTCGAACAGGACAGGAGCAAGTCCTTTCAACCCATGGCCGGATCCGATCTCTACCGCATGCTGAGCGCGGCGCGGCAGGGGCATGGCCTGAATTGATTCCCGACAGTACTGGAAATACGTTATTGCTGCCATTATGATGAAGCTATCTGCAAGCAGGATACGGGGCTGAATGTTTTCAACGCTCAAATCATATCTCTCAAGCGTGCGTGCACGTGATCCGGCGCCGCGTTCGCGTTGGGAGATTCTGACCTATCCGGGGGTCTGGGCAGTCGGCCTGCACCGCGTGGCGCATGTGCTTTACCGCGCCGATCTTTTTCTTCTGGCACGCATGGTCAACCATTTCAGCCGTTTCCTGACCTCGATCGATATTCACCCGGGCGCTCGCATCGGCCGCAATCTGTTCATTGATCATGGCTTTGTCGTCATTGGCGAAACGTCGGAAATCGGCGATGATGTCACCATCTATCAGGGCGCCACGCTGGGCGGCACCAACCCCACCAATGGTGTGGCCGGCAAGCGCCACCCCACCCTTGAAGACGGGGTCGTCGTTTCCGTCAATGTTGCAATCCTTGGCCCGATCACGGTCGGTGAAGCTGCGCGCATCGGCGCCAATGCAGTCGTGACCAAGGATGTTGCGGCCGGTGCCACCGTGATTGGAATTCCGGCCAAGCCCGTGCCCGTGCTGGCGCAGGAAAAGCGCGAATTTCTGCCTTATGGCACACCCTGCTCGGAAAAATTCGATCCAGTGACACAGCGCTATGAATTGCTGAAGTGCGAGATCGAGCGCCTGCGCGAACGGCTGGATGCCATGGAACAGGAAGAGCGCCGAAAGCGCAAAGCGGACGGTGAGGCAGCTTGAGCATCGTCGCGCTGCGCCAGCCGCGGCAGGTGCTGTTTGATCGAGCCGAACTTCTGATCATCATGCAGCTTTACGGGGAAATGGTCGCGGCCGGCCAATGGCGCGACTATGCCCTGACCTTCAACGGCGATTGCGCGGCATTCTCAGCCTTTCAAAGGCACAGCGAACGTCCGGATTTCCGGCTGATCAAGGATCCGGCGCTGCGCCTTCGGCAAGGGCAATACAGCCTGCTGGGCGCCGCCGGGCAGATACTGAAACGCGGCAACGATCTGCAGGCCGTGCTGGCCCCGGCCAAAAGGCGGTTGCTGAAACTGGTCAACTGAAGGGTGGCGCTGCAATCTCTGCAGCGCCAGGCCTCACCTGATTTTAAACGATAAATCCGCCGATGCGTTTCAACGTGGCTTCGGCTTCCCGTACGACATCGTCAACGATTTCCCGGCAGCTGAGGATGGAACGGATTCCACCACCACCCTGCCCGGCCGGGAAGCATTGAAAATTGCGGTCCAGATTTTCCGTCTTGCCGGCAATGGGCCCAAGCCGATTCAGCCGGACGGATTCCACCACCTGCTGGGCAAAGGGCAGCGCCTTTTCGGTTTCGAATTTCTTCGTCGTGTCGTTTTGCAGTGCGCGCAGCGTCTTGCCGGTGAAGCCGCGCGAAATGATGGTATCGGCTTCGGTCATTTCCACCAGTGCTTCCTTATAGACATCGCCGGCATGCGCTTCTTTGGAAGCAATGAATCGCGTGCCCATCCACACCCCCTGACAGCCCATGGCGAGCGCGGCTGCCAGGCCACGGCCATCGAACAATCCGCCGGCTGCAATCACGGGAATTTTCACGGCATCGACCACCTGCGGCCAGAGCGCGACCGAGGCCACGGCGCCGGTGTGGCCGCCGCCTTCGGTGCCCTGCGCAATAACGGCGTCACAGCCGGCCTGTTCCGCCTTGATGGCATGGTCCACTTTGCCAACCATCGACATGACGATGATCCCGGCATCCTTCAGGCGTTTCAGGATCGGAAAGGGTATCCCCAGCCCGGCAACGAACAATTTGGCGCCATTGGCAACGATGACATCAATAGCGGCCGTCATCGAGTCCGGCTGTGCCGCCAGCAAATCGACTCCAAAGGGTTTGTCTGTCAGTTCGCGCACCTTTTTCATTTGCGCTTCGATGAATTCCGGCTTGGTGCCGGCCATGCCCAGCGTTCCGAAACCGCCCGCTTCGGACACGGCCGCGGTCACTTCGGCATAGGATACGCCGCCCATACCTGCCAGCATCACCGGGTGCTGGATTCCCAACAGATCGCACAATGGTGTCTTGATCATTTATCATTCCCCATATTGTCGCCTAGGCGGCCGTCTTTTGCGCGGCATTGCCATAAAAAGTTTCGCCCCCATCGGCCATGTCGCGCAGCAATTGCGGAGCGGCAAAGCGCTCCCCATGCTGTTGCGTGAGCCTGTCCAGCGTCTGCACGACTTCAGCCAGACCGATCGTATCCATGGCGCTGAACGGGCCACCGGTAAAGGGTGCAAAACCCCAGCCGAAAATGGCACCCAGGTCGCCATCCTGCGGCGTTTCCAGCACGCCTTCGGCAAAGCAGCGCGCGGTTTCGACCAGCTGGCGGTAAAACAGCCGTATGCGCACTTCCTCTGCTGTCGGCTGATTGGCGCGCAACGGGAAATGCTGGCTGAGGTCCGGCCAGAGCTGCTTGCGGCCGTCTTCCGGATAGCTGTAGAAGCCCTTGCCGTTCTTGCGGCCATGGCGGCCAAGCTGCATCATTTTTTCGATGACATGTTCGCCGGCCTGCCCCTGATAGGAATCACCCAGATCCTGCCTGGTCTGTTGCGCGACCTTGTAGGACAGATCGATTCCGACTTCGTCATTCACCGCCAGCGGTCCGACCGGCATGCCCATTTGCCGCGCGACATTTTCAATCAGGGCCGGCTTCACGCCTTCGCCCAGAAGCGCCAGCCCTTCCTGTACGAAAGTGCCGAAGCAGCGACTGGTGTAGAAGCCGCGGCTGTCGTTGACGACGATCGGGGTCTTGCGAATCTGGCGCACGAAATCCAGCGCCTTGGCAATTGCTTGCGGCCCGGTCTTCTTGCCCAGAATGATCTCTACCAGCGGCATTTTTTCGACCGGCGAAAAGAAATGGATGCCGATGAAATTTTCCGGTTTCGACCAGGATTCGGCCAGGCCGGTAATCGGCAGAGTCGAAGTGTTGGAGCCGAAAATGGTGCTCGCCCCCAGCACCTGCTCGGTGGCCTTGGTGACATCCGCCTTGATATCGCGGGCTTCAAATACCGCCTCGATGACAAAATCACAGCCCTTGAGATCGGTATAATCCGCAGTTGGCTGA
>CAZIAA010000056.1:0-8484 GCA_964537365.1 uncultured Sandaracinobacter sp. | reverse complement strand
GCAAATTGTTGCGGGCGGCGGCCAAACGCCGCTTCGGCAATGAATTGCAGGCGCGCGCGGCGGCGCTGGCAGCGGCGCCCGATGCGGAATTCACCCTGCGCTTCGATGGCACGGCACCGGCCGAAATCTGCTGGCTGGGGCAGCCGGTGGCAGTGCTGCAGCCGGGGCGCGACGCCCTGCATCCGCGCGTCCGCCCCGGTCGCGGCCTGGCGGCATTGCCGGATTCAGTGCAATTGCCGGCCAGCCAGCGGCTGGAAGCCTGGCTGAAGGCCATGCTGCGGCAGCATCTGGCGCCCCTGCTGCGGCTGCATGCAGCCAGATCCGGGCTGTCGCCGGCGGCGCGTGGCATTGTCGTGCAGCTGACTGAAAGTCTGGGATCGTTGCCGCGCGCCAGCGTGCAGGCGCTGATCGGCAGCCTGACGCGCGCCGACCGGCAGGCATTCCACAAGGCTGGTTTTCGGCTGGGCGTGCAGCATGTCTATGGCCGGGCCTTGCTGCGCCCGGAAGCGACGCGCTGGCGGCTGGCGCTGTGGCGGTTGACTCTGGCGCCCGACGCTGCCCGAACCCTGCCGGCGCTGCCACCGGCCGGCCTGACGGTGATCCGCGGCCAGGCGGATGCGCCGGCGGGTTTTCATGCCGTTGCCGGCTTCTGGTCGCTTGGCGATTTCGCAGTCCGGGTCGACATCGCCGACCGCGTGGCGCGACAGTTGCATGCGCAGCGGCTGGCGCTCAGATCCGCCGATGCAGCCATTGCGCCGCAACAGACGCTGATGACCAGCCTTGGCATGGCGCCGGCGGAATTTCAGCGGCTGATGCAGGCGCTTGGTTTTCGCAGTGCCGCAGGGGGTGGTTTCGTCTATGGTCACCGCCGCGGCCGGCCGCGTCAGACCGGAGCCCGGCCGGCCATGGTGGCGCGGCCATTTGCCGGGCTGGAGCGGATGCTGGCCAATGACCGTGATCCGAAGGCCGGGAATTGACTGCTGTGGATTCCATGCGGCTCGACAAATGGCTGTGGTTCACGCGTCTGTTCGCCAGCCGCAGCGAGGCCCGCAAGATCTGCGAAAGCCGGCATTTGCGGCTGGATGGCCGGGTCATCGAACGCAGTGCGTCGCTGGTGCGGCAGGGCAGCATCATTTCCTTTCCCAAGGGCCGTCATGTGATAGCCGTGCGGGTGGAAGGTCTGCCGGGCCGGCGCGGCCCGGCGGCCGAAGCGCGCGGCTTTTACACGGCGCTATTGCCGGCGCCGAGCGCGCATCTGGCGGCGCATCCCGGCTTTGCCGCCCGGCCGGATACAGACAAGGAATTGGCCGGCTGTGGCAATGATCGCCATTGACGCAGAGCAGGCAGAAGGGCTAGCGGCTTGTCGCGGAGAAACTGCAACTTGGGGTAGCCTGATGGCATATGTGGTGACGGAAAATTGCATCCAGTGTAAGTTCATGGACTGCGTGGAGGTCTGCCCGGTCGATTGTTTCTACGAAGGCGAGAACATGCTCGTCATCAATCCCGATGAATGCATTGACTGCGGTGTCTGCGAACCGGAATGTCCGGCCGAAGCGATTGTGCCGGACACCGAGCCGAATACCGAAAAATGGGCCGAGCTGAACGCGAAATATTCGGTGGAGTGGCCGAACATCACTGCCAAGGGCGAGCTTTTTCCCGATGCCGACGAAATGAACGGCAAGCCGGGCAAATTCGAACAGTATTTCTCTGAAAAACCAGGTTCCGGCTCCTGACCCCGGAAGCCGGCCGGTTTGGACATATCCTGCCGTGCAATGCTAAGGCCGGACTGACCGAAGCTTTGCACCGCCCGCCCGCGGCGGCGCCAGGCGGAACGGACAAGCGACGAATGGACTTTTCTGGTCTGGCGGGCGGACGGACGCTTGCCGGTGCCTTGGATGGACAGGAGAACAGGACATGGCGAAGACAATGACGCAGCAGGTGGTTGCCTGCGAACTGGCGGATCAGATCGTTGCCGGCGCGGTTGCCAAGGCGAATGAAATCGGCGTGCCGATGTGCATTGCCATTGTCGATCCGGCCGGCACGCTGGTGCAGTTCCGCCGCATGGATGGCGCAGCCCTGCTGAGCGTCGAAATCGCCCAGGACAAGGCCTATACCGCCATTTCCTTTGGCGGCATGGCAACGCATGAATGGTATGAGTTCATCAAGAACGATCCGCCGCTGCTGCATGGCATCGTGCACACCCCACGCCTCGTTGTGTTCGGCGGTGGCTATGCCATCAAAGTGGGGGACGCCGTGGTCGGCGGCATCGGTGTCAGCGGCGGCCATTACAGCCAGGATATGGAAGTCGCCAAGGCCGGGCTTGCTGCGGCCGGGCTTTCCGTCTGAGCCACTTCGGCGCGGCGCCTTTGGCTGGTGCCGCGCCTGCCACGAAATCTGCGCCCACCTGCGTCCGCAGGAGTCATTTTCAATTCGCCGGACCGGGTGTATGCGGGTGTGGAAGGAGAATCGAAATGGCTGCGGATCTCTACCCGGCAATGGAATCGCTCGGTGAACTGGGCAAAAAGCGGCGGGAGCTGACGCCAGAGGCGGAAAAGGCCTTTCACCAATTCAGCAAGCAGGTATTCGCCGCTGGCGCCCTGCCGGCCAGGACCAAGCAATTGATCGCAGTCGCAGTCGCAGTCGCGCATGTGACTCCGTGCCCTTATTGCATCAAGGGGCACACCCAGGGGGCATTGGCGGCTGGCGCTTCGGAACAGGAAGTGATGGAAGCAATCTGGGTCGCGGCGGAAATGCGCGCCGGCGGTGCTTTTGCCCATTCGGCGCTGGCACTGCAGGAAATGGCCAATGTCGCACAGGGCCAACATGGCGGGTGATGGCGATTCCGCGCCGCTGGTGCTGGCGCAGCGCGACGGTGGCCGGCTGGATCTGTGCCTGAACCGGCCGCAGCGCTTCAATCCGTTGAGCGCGGACATGCTGGCGGCGTTGCAGCAGGAACTGAAGGTGGCTGCGGCCGATGACTCCTTGCGCTGCGTGGTGCTGTCGGCCAGCGGCAAGGCGTTTTCGGCCGGACATGACCTGCGGCAGATGCGCGACAATCCGCAACTGGATTATTATCGCTGGCTGTTCGGGATCTGCGCCGATCTGATGCGCCAGATCACGGCATTGCCCGTGCCGGTGATTGCGCGTGTGCAGGGTGTTGCGACGGCTGCCGGCTGCCAGCTGGTGGCTGGCTGTGACCTCGCCGTGGCCGCCGATACCGCGCGCTTTGCAGTTTCGGGAATCAATGTCGGACTGTTCTGTTCCGTGCCGGCTGTCGCGCTGTCGCGCAATATTGCCAGCAAACCCGCCTTTGAAATGCTGGTGACCGGGCGTTTCATCGATGCGCAAACCGCGCTGGACTGGGGCCTCGTCAATGCCGTCGTGCCGGCAGAGCAGCTGGATGCGGCGGTCGATGAACTGGTGGCCAGCATCCTTGCCAAGAGCGCGGCTGCCATCCGCCATGGCAAGGCGCTGTTTTACCGCCAGCGCGAATCCAGCCGATCCGAAGCCTATGATCTGGCTTGTGAAGTCATGGCGCAGAACATGATGGAAGACGACGCCAGAGAAGGCGTTGATGCCTTTTTCGACAAACGCCCACCCGTCTGGCGCAACTGAAACATTGCCGTCCGGCCAGTCCTTGCTGTGCCGGGACTTGCTGAAGCCGTGCGTACGGCTTTAAATCGGCTGTCTGTCTATGGGCGAAAAGGGGGTTGATATGGCAGAAACAGAGATTGCAGCATTCAAGCGGGCCTGGCGCCAGAAGGTCGCGGACATGGCCGCGGCGGCGCCGCCATCGGTCGCCGTGCAGCGCGCGACATTCGATGCCGAGCATGGCGCCGTGCCGCCCGCCCCGGATTGCAGCATCGAGCCCATCGAACAGGGCGGGGTGCGCGGGGAAAAGATCACGCCGGCACATGCGGACCCTGGCAAGGCGCTGCTGTATCACCATGGCGGCGGGCATGTCTTCGGCTCGTCGCGCAGTCACCGCCATCTGGTATCGCGGCTGGCCAGCGCCGCCGGTGTGGTCGCCTATAACATGGACTATGCGCTTGCCCCCGAACAGCCTTTTCCGGCGGCCTTGACAGACGCGGTTGCCGATTGGAATTATGTTCTGGAACAGGGCTTTGCGCCGGAAAATATCGTGATTGGCGGTGAATCGGCGGGCGGTAATCTGACAGCCGCGCTGCTGGTCAAGCTGCAGCAGCTGGGCCGGCCGCTGCCGGCCGGCGCCTATCTGTTGAGCGCCTGGCTCGATCTGACGCACAGCGGCGAATCCTATACCGTGCGGGCGCCGCATGACCCGATGATTGCGCCAGCCGGGCTGGAGCTGGTGGCGACATTCTATGCGGGTGCGGCCAGCCGCAATGATCCGCTGGTTTCACCCTTGTTCGCGGATCCGTCCGGCATGCCGCCACTGCTCATTCAGGTCGGTGCCGATGAAGTACTGCTGAGCGATTCCACCCAATTCGCCCAGCGCGCCGCATTGGCCGGTGTCGATGTGACATTGCGGGTATGGCCGGAAATGGTGCATGCATGGCCGCTGTTCCACCATCTGCTGCCGACGAATGGCGCAGCCGGGATCGCCGAAGCCGGGCAATGGATTGCGCGGCGTCTGCAGGTGGCGGCGCGCGCCTGATTCACTCTGGCTGAGGGATGGCAACAGGCCAACGGATTGCGGCTTGCTGCAATTTGCAAAGAGAGGTGAGCGAATAAATGCAGGATTCAAGGCAGAAGCCGGGATTGGCGGTTCCATTGCGGCTGACGCAGCCGCGCATTGAACCGGTTCAGGATGCGACGGCCACGCCGGAACAGGCAGCGGCGCTGGCGCGCTATCGCAGCGATCGCTGGCCGCTGCTCAATATCACGCGCACGCTCGCCCATGTGCCGGAGGCACTGGATGGGTTCATGCCCTGGGCCAATTATGTCCTGTCGAAACGCAACAGCCTGTCGGCGCGCCATCGCGAAATCGTCATCCTGCGCGTGGGTGCCAAATGTCGCGCGGGCTATGAATTTGCGCAGCATGTCCGTATTGGCAAACGCGCCGGGCTGACCGATGCCGAAATCGAGCGTCTGCACAAGGGCGGTCCGGACGACTGGCCCGAGGACGAAGCCGTACTCATCCGCGCGGCGGATGAAGTTGTTGCCGATCACTTCGTTTCTGACGCGACCTGGGCGGAATTGCTGGCCCGGTTCAGCCAGCGTCAGGCCATGGATGTGGTTTTCACGGCGGCGGAATATGTCATGGTCTCGACCATGCTGAACAGCTTTGGCGTGCAGATCGAAGCGGATCTGTAGCGACAGCGGAACAGGGCGTGGTGCTTGCAACTGACGCCTCTCCCTGTCAGCCATTACGCCTCGTTTGTACAAGTCTCTTGTTCCGGGGCGGCGGCGCCTTGCATATTGCCCGTTGCGGTCGCGTTGCGCCGTCTCGAGGTGCAACATTGTCTGCTATGAAGTATTCCGGGGTGGCAGAGCGAGAAAGCGGTCATGACGGTTGAAATTGCGCTGGTCCTTTTGATCCTGGCATCGGCGATGTTTCTGTTCCTTACGGAAAAGCTGCGAGCCGACCTGGTCGCAATCCTGGTTCTGCTGGCGCTGGCGCTGTTCGGAATCGTCAGCCCGCGGGAAGCGCTGAGCGGCTTCAGCAATCAGGCCACCATCACGGTTGCCGCCATGTTCGTTCTGGCCGCCGGCATCCAGAATACCGGGGCGCTGGCGGCCGTGGGCCGGCTGCTTGGCAAAAGCCGGTCGCCAACCATGTTTCTGATTACCCTGTTCGCGATCACTGTCATCAGTTCGGCATTCATGAACAACACGCCGGTGGTTGCAGTGCTGATTCCGATCGTCATCAGTGCCAGTACCGAAATCCGAATGTCGCCTACCAAGTCGCTGATTCCGTTATCCTACATGTCGCAGATGGGGGGTGTCTGCACATTGATCGGCACCTCCTCCAATCTGATCGTCAACTCTGTCGCACGGGAATTGGGGCACCGCGGCTTCGGCATGTTCGAATTTCTGCCACTGGGCGCTCTTTGCGTGCTGGCCGGCGGCTTCTATCTGCTGACAATCGGGCGCTGGATGCTGCCGGATGAAGGCGCGATGGATATCCCGCACGCCGAAGAGACCGGCTATTATGTGACCGAACTTCGCGTTGTGCCGGATTCCAGGTCAATCGGATGTTCGGTCGAGGAACTGAATGTCAGCGCCACATTCGGCGCCTATGTGCTGGAGTTGTGGCGCGGCGGCGAAAGGCTGTGGTCGCCGCGTTCGGAAGTCCTGCAGGAACAGGATGTGTTGCTGGTGCGGGGCCGCTGGTCCGGCCTGAACAAGCTGAAAACGGCGCTTGATCTGGAATATAACAGCACCGCTGCCGGCCGGATCAGCGGCGCTGAAGGCCGGCGCCAGGTCATGGCGGAAGTGATGATCGCACCGGATTCGATCATCATCGGGCACAGGATCAAGGCACTGGACCGGCGTCTGCCGCGGCGGAGTTCGATTTTGGGAATCCAGCGCCGCGGCCATGTCATCCGCCGCAAGCTCGACGATGTGCGGCTGGAAGTGGGGGATATCCTGCTTCTGTTGCTGCCCGAAGCCGATGTCGCCAGCCTGCGCCACAGCCGCAATATCATTCTGGTTTCGGAATGGGCCGCGCCCTCCCCGAAAAGCTGGCGCACGCCCTATGCGCTGATCGTCATGAGCCTGGTTGTCGGCGTTGCCGCGATTGGCTGGGTGGATATTTCCATTGCCTCTGTCGCTGGCGCGCTCGCCATGGTGCTGGCGGGATGCCTCGATCTGGAGGACATGTATGCCTCGATCGATGGTCGCGTCCTGTTGCTGATGGCCGGGCTGTTGCCGCTCGGGGTCGCAATCGAAAATACCGGGGCGGCACAATATATCGTCGATTATACGCTGGGGCCGCTGGGATCTTATGGCCCGCATGTGACGCTGGCGGTACTTTACCTGATGACGCTGTTTCTGGTGGAAATGATGAGCCATGCCGCCGCGGCCGTGCTGCTGCCGCCGCTTGCAATTTCGACGGCCAGCCTGGTTGGCGCGGACGCACCGCCGTTTCTGATCGCGGTCACCTTCTCCTGCGGCCTCAGCTTCCTCACGCCGATCGGCTATCAGACCAACACCATGGTCTATGGCGCGGGCGGCTATCGGTTCATGGATTTTTTCAAGGTCGGACTGCCCTTGAACCTGATATTCTGGGTCATGGGCGTCATCTTCATTCCGATATTCTGGCCGTTTTACGTCTGAATCCGGACTGCCAGCTGCCGAGCAGCGCCGGTTCTCCATCCTGGAGAGCTTGGCATAGCAGACATAGCGATATTGCGGCGGCGCGCTGGAATCCCCGAACAGCACAGTCCGGAAGAACAGACCCCTGTTTTTCCGGATAATCGCGGGCAATTGCTGTGCCGGGCTTTTCACGTCTGCGCATTCCGCCTTGCCTGCCTGGCTGCGCCCTGCACCGGGTATGGCAGGCGTGTGAACCCTGCCTTTCCCGGTCATTAGCAATGCTTCGTGGTCGGCCGGCGGGGGATGGCGCAAATGGCGACGGCGCGAGCGCGGCTGGCGCGGATGCTGGCCGGCGACGGCCGGAATCGCGTCCCGGCCTCCGCGTCAGGCCCGCAATCGCAATCACTCTTGCCCGACAGACAGGAAGACCATGGCAACGACAGCTCTTGAAAAAAACGCCGCGCCCGCGCCCGAAGCCGGGGATATCGCGACATTCGCTACGTCTGCCCGCTGGCGGACCGGCATGCGCACGGATGTGACGGCGCGGCAATTTTCCATTGCCGTGGATGAACCAGCGGAACTGGGCGGCGCGGATACCGCGCCCAACCCGATGGAACTGCTGCTGGCCGGTCTGAATGGCTGCATGGCGGTTGTCATCCACACCATCGCTGGCGAATATGGCGCGAAGATTCGCTCTGTCGTATTCGCCAGCAAGGCGACACTCGACACCCGGGGTTTTCTCGGGACGGCGGATGTGCAGGCTTATTTTCAGAGCGTGCGCACTCGAATCGAAATCGGAATTGACGATATTAGCGATGCCGATTTCGCGGTTTTCCAGCGCGCCGTACGCAATCGCTGCCCGGCCGGCAGCCTGATTGAAGCCGCCGATGTCGATTTCGACATCGACTGGGTGCGTGTCTGAGGATAATCCGGCACTACCGGCAGGAATCCCTGCCGGTAGTCTCTGGACCCGGTGTTCCGTGGTCCCCGGGGTTGTTCAGGCCTTGATGTTCTGAATCGCTGCGAATTCCGCATCCGTCAGTTTGATCTCGGCGGCGGCGGTATTTTGTTCCAGATGGGCGACCTTGCTGGTGCCGGGAATTGGCAGCATGACAGGCGAACGCCGCAACAACCAGGCCAGGGCAATGGCGCTGGGGGCGGTCTGGTGGCGCGCAGCGATTTCCGCCAGCTGTGAATCCGGCCCGGCCATGCTGCCGCCGCCCAGCGGATACCAGGGGATGAAGC
>CAZIAA010000055.1:0-8556 GCA_964537365.1 uncultured Sandaracinobacter sp. | reverse complement strand
GAATATTCGACCGTCGCTGGAATTCCGATCCCCGACCTCATCAAGATGGGCTGGTCGACGCAGGAAAAGATCGATGCGATCGTGCAGCGCACGCGCAGCGGCGGCGGCGAAATCGTTGCCCTGTTGAAGACCGGCTCGGCCTTTTACGCGCCGGCGACTTCGGCCATCGCCATGGCGGAAAGCTATCTGAAGGATCAGAAGCGTCTGCTGCCCTGCGCGGCGCATCTGACCGGGCAATATGGTGTCGATGGCTATTATGTCGGCGTGCCCGTGATCATTGGCGCCGGCGGTGTCGAGCGTGTTGCCGAAATCGCGCTGAATGCCGAAGCCAAAGCGGGCTTTCAGAAGTCAGTCGATGCCGTCAAGGGTCTGGTTACGGACTGTCAGAAAATCGAGCCCGCGCTGGCCTGACCGGCGTGGCCCCGCCGCTCGGGCGGGGGTGGCTTTGATCCAATCTCTTTAAGGGGAATGAATCTCGATGAATATCCATGAGTATCAGGCGAAGGAACTGCTCGCCAGATTTGGCGCTCCGGTTCCCAAGGGCGTGGCGGCATTTTCGGTGGAAGAAGCGGTGGCGGCCACCAAACAGCTGCCGGGGCCGCTTTATGTCGTGAAGGCGCAGATCCACGCCGGCGGCCGCGGCAAGGGCAAGTTCAAGGAACTGCCGGCCGATGCCAAGGGCGGTGTGCGGCTGGCGAAATCGGCCGATGAAGTGCGCGCTGCCGCCAGCGAAATGCTCGGCAATACACTGGTGACGGTGCAGACCGGCCCGGCCGGCAAGCAGGTCAACCGCCTGTATGTCACCGACGGCGTCGACATCGACCGTGAATTCTATCTGGCCTTTCTGGTCGATCGTGTGTCTGGCCGGGTTGCCTGTGTGGCGTCCACCGAAGGCGGCATGGACATCGAGACCGTGGCGGAGGAAACGCCGGAAAAGATCCGCACCTTCACCATCGACCCGGCGACCGGCTGGAAGCCGCACCATGGCCGCACCGTGGCGGCCGCACTCGGCCTGTCCGGCAGCCTGGCCAAACAGGCGGCCGACACCGCCGCCAAACTGTATGAAGCGTTTCTGGCAACCGATGCCTCGCAGATCGAAATCAACCCGCTGGCAGTCACCAGGGACGACAAGATCGTCGTGCTGGACGCCAAGGTCGGCTTCGATTCCAATGCGCTCCCCCGGCATCCGGATCTGGTCGAATTGCGCGACATCAGCGAGGAGGATCCTGCCGAAGTCGAAGCGTCGAAATATGATCTGGCGTTCATCAAGCTCGATGGCAATATCGGCTGTCTGGTGAATGGCGCCGGTCTTGCCATGGCGACCATGGACATCATCAAGCTGAATGGCGCTGAACCAGCGAATTTCCTCGATGTCGGCGGCGGCGCCTCGACCGAAAAGGTGACTGCGGCGTTCAAGCTCATTCTGGCCGACAAGGCGGTTGAAGGCATATTGGTCAACATCTTTGGCGGCATCATGCGCTGCGACATCATTGCCGAAGGCATTATCGCGGCCGCCAGGGAAGTGAATCTGTCGGTGCCGCTGGTGGTGCGCCTCGAAGGCACCAATGTGCAGAAGGGCAAGGACATTCTGGCGGGTTCCGGCCTGCCGATCATTTCTGCGAATGATCTGGGCGATGCTGCCCGCAAGATCGTGGCTGAAGTTAAGAAGGCGGGCTGAGAATGAGCATATTGGTCAACAAGGACACCAAGGTCATCACCCAGGGCTTCACGGGCAAGCAGGGGACCTTTCACTCGGAAACCGCTATTGCCTATGGCACCCGCATGGTGGGCGGCATTGCCCCCGGCAAAGGCGGGCAGACGCATCTGGGGCTGCCGGTATTCGATACCGTGCTGGAAGCGCGCGAACAAACCGGCGCCGACGCGTCGGTCGTCTATGTGCCGCCATTTTATGCCGCCGATGCCATTCTCGAAGCCATTGCCGCCGAAGTGCCGCTGATCGTCTGCATCACCGAAGGCATTCCGGTGCTGGACATGGTGGCAGTGAAACGGGCGCTGGAAGGCTCGAAATCGCGCCTCATTGGTCCGAATTGCCCGGGCGTGCTGACGCCGGGGGAATGCAAGATCGGGATCATGCCGGGCAATATCTTCTCCAAAGGCTCGGTTGGCGTGGTATCGCGTTCCGGCACCCTCACCTATGAAGCAGTGTTCCAGACCACCAATGAAGGGCTGGGCCAGTCGACCGCGGTCGGCATTGGCGGCGACCCGGTGAATGGCACCAATTTCATCGACGTGCTGGAAAAGTTTCTGGCCGATGATGCCACCGAATCCATCATCATGATCGGGGAAATTGGTGGTTCCGCCGAAGAAGAAGCGGCGCAGTTCCTGCAGGATGAAGCAAAGCGCGGCCGCAGCAAGCCGACGGTCGGCTTCATTGCCGGCACCACGGCGCCTCCGGGACGCCGGATGGGCCATGCCGGCGCCATCGTGTCCGGTGGTCAGGGCAAGGCCGAAGACAAGATCGCAGCCATGGAAGCGGCTGGCATCCGGGTCAGCCCCAGCCCGTCCGAGCTGGGGACGACTCTGACGGCTTTGCTGAAGGGCTGAAAAAGCCTCGAACGCCCGCTGGCGCAGCGGCTTTTGGCGGCGCTGGCGGTTTTCGCATGGGTGCCATGTGAAATATGGTTTGCGCCTTGCGGGTGCGGATGGTTGAGATAGCGGGCGAGGCCCGCTATCTCAGGCAGGACCAAGGCGCAAAAGGATCAGATATGCAAGAACAGCTGGGTATTCCTGCTTCGCAACCACGCCCAAGCTGGGCCAGGACCGACTGGCCGCTTCTTCCCGATGATGAGCTGACCCTGGCGCTGGATGCCGGGCTGCCCGACCGGGCCGCGACTGCGGTTGCAAAAGCCAGTGGCCAGACCGCGCCGGCGGCTGATTCGGCGGAAGCGCGCTGCGCCGCCGATGATACGGTCAAGGCCACCATGCTGATCCGGACCTACCGGCTGCGCGGCCATCTGGCGGCGGATCTGGACCCGCTGGGCCTGGCGGAGCGGCCGTTGCCGGACGATCTCACGCCGGAATATCACGGCCTGACCGATCCGGACCGGATGATTTATATAGGCGGCATGTTCGGCGGGCTGGAAACAGTGACCGTGGCTGAGCTGGTGAAGACGCTGCGCCACAATTACTGCGAGCATATTGGCCTCGAATATATGTATATCCACGATGTGGAGGAACGCCGCTTCCTGCAGGAGCGGTTCGAGGGCCGTGACAAGGATATCGAATTCACTGCCAAGGGCAAGCGCGCCATTCTCAACAAACTGATCGAAGCCGATCAGTTCGAGAAATTTCTGGCCAGGAAATATGTTGCCACCAAGCGCTTTGGTCTGGATGGTGCGGAATCTGCCATTCCGGCGCTGGAATCGATCATCAAGGTCGGTGGCGCCCATGGCGTCCAGGAAATCATGATCGGTATGCCGCACCGCGGCCGGCTGAATGTACTGGCCAATGTCCTGCGCAAGCCGTTTCAGGCAATCTTTCACGAATTTTCCGGCGGTTCTTCCAATCCGGCGGATTTCGGGGGCTCGGGGGATGTCAAATACCACCTCGGCGCTTCCACCGACCGGGAATTCGATGGCAATTCCGTACATCTGTCGCTGACGGCCAATCCATCGCATCTGGAAGCCGTCAATCCGGTCGTGCTGGGGAAAGCGCGTGCGACGCAGCGGCTGATGGGTCTGGCGGATGCCAGCAAGAGCCGCGACCAGCTGTTCGATTCGGTCATGCCGATCCTGCTGCATGGCGATGCCGCCTTCGCCGGGCAGGGCATTGTTGCCGAATGCTTCGGCTTTTCCGGCGTCCCCGGCTATTCGACTGGCGGCACGGTGCATTTCATCATCAACAACCAGATCGGCTTCACCACTTCACCGGCCTTTGCCCGCTCCAGCCCTTATCCATCGGACGTCGCCAAAGTGGTGCAGGCACCGGTGTTCCATGTGAATGGCGATGATCCCGAAGCAGTCACCTTTGCCACCAAGGTGGCAACGGAATTCCGCCAGAAGTTCAACCGTGACGTGGTCATCGACATGTGGTGCTATCGCCGCTTTGGCCATAATGAATCCGACGAGCCCGCATTCACCCAGCCGCAGATGTATGCCGAAATCCGCAAGCACAAACCCGTTGCCGATATTTACGGCGAACGGCTGCTTGCGGAAGGAATCATCACCGCCGATGAAATCGAACAGATGAAGCAGGGCTTCGTCGATCATCTGGAAGCGGAGTTCAAGGCATCACCGGATTTCCAGGCACGGGCGGCGGAATGGTTTGGCGGCCATTGGCAGGGCCTGCACCAGCCGGCGGATTCGGTCGCCGCACGCCGCGCCGCCGATACCGGCGTTGCCGAAGCGGAATTGAAGGCGCTGGCGGAGAAGATCCACAGGATTCCCGAAGGCTTCAACCTGCACCGTACGCTGCAGCGCGTGATCCGTGCCCGCGAAGAAGCTGTCGAATCCGGCGAGGGGATTGACTGGGCAACGGCCGAAAGCCTCGCCTTTGCGTCTTTGATGACGCAGAAGCCGGGCAGCTATGGAATTCGCCTGTCCGGCCAGGACAGCGCCAGAGGCACATTTTCGCAGCGCCACGCCACCTGGGTCGACCAGAAAACCGGCGCGGAATACACGCCATTGGCGCAGTTGGGGGCGGTGGAAATTCTCGACAGCCCGCTGTCGGAATTCGGCGTGCTCGGCTTTGAATATGGCTTTGCCATGACCGCACCGCGGACGCTGGTGATGTGGGAAGCGCAATTCGGCGATTTTGCCAATGGCGCGCAAGTCATTATCGACCAGTTCATTGCTTCCAGCGAAGAAAAATGGATGCGTGCCAATGGTCTGGTGATGCTGCTGCCGCATGGTTATGAAGGGCAGGGGCCGGAACACTCCTCTGCCCGCCTTGAACGCTATCTGCAGCTGTGCGCCGAAGACAATATGCAGGTGGCCAATTGCACCACGCCGGCGAATTACTTCCATATTCTGCGGCGGCAGATGATGCGGCCGTTCCGCAAGCCGCTCATCCTGATGACTCCGAAATCGCTGCTGCGGCACAAGCGGGCGGTTTCGACACTGGCGGAAATGGGCGCAGATTCCCGCTTTCACCGCTGTCTCGATGATCTGACCCCGGTTGATCCGGACAAGGTGCGCCGGGTCATTCTCTGTTCCGGCAAGGTGTATTATGACCTTGCCGCCGAACGCGATGAACAGGGCATGGAGGATATCTATATCCTGCGGGTGGAACAGCTGTATCCATTCCCATCGGGCGCCATCAGCAAGCGGCTGGAAGCGTTCCCAAAGCTGGAAACTCTGGTCTGGGCGCAGGAAGAACCGAAAAACGCCGGGGCGTGGTTCTTTGTCGAGCCGATCATCGAGGAAGAAGTCGGAATCCGGCCGGTCTATGCCGGGCGTGCCGCCGCGGCGGCCACCGCGACCGGCTTTGCCCGCCGCCACGCCGCCGAGCAGACCAAGCTGGTGCATGAAGCGCTCGGCAAGGATCGCCGCGCCGTGCGCGCGGCCATCCGCTCCACTCTGAAAGCCACCCGGACGAAAAAAGCGGCCTGAAAGGAAAGTCATGGATGTTGTGATCCCGGCGCTTGGAGAAAGCGTCACTGAAGCAACCATCGGCGAATGGCTGAAAAAGGCCGGGGATGCCGTGGCCGAGGACGAGCCGATTGTTTCGCTGGAAACCGACAAGGTCGCGGTGGAAGTCAATGCGCCGGCGGCGGGTGTTCTCACTGAACTGAAATTTGCCGAGGGCGACACCGTGAATGTGGGCGCCGTCATTGCCACGCTGGAGCCGGGGGCGACGGCGAAATCAGCGCCGGCAAAAAGCCCGCCACCGGCCGCCGACAAGGCCGATGCGGACAAGCCGGCGCCAGCTCCGGCGCCGGCGGCAACACCACCGGCGCCCGCTGCGGTTCCGGCCTCTGGCTATCAGGAACTGGCGCCAGCGGTGCGGGTGCTGGTCGACAGCTATAATCTGGATGCGTCCAGCATCGAGGGCAGCGGCAAGGATGGCCGGCTGACCAAGGCCGATGTTCTGGCCGCGATCGAAGCCGGCACCGCCAAAGTGAAGGGCGCGTCCGAGTCTGGCGAAGGCGGCGCAGCGGGCTTCTCCCGGCGGGAAGAACGTGTGCGCATGACCCGGTTGCGGCAGACCATTGCCCGCCGCCTGAAGGAGGCGCAGGACACGGCCGCGATGCTGACCACATTCAATGATGTGGACATGACGGCAGTGATGGACACCCGCAATCGCTACAAGGACCAGTTCGCCAAAAAGCATGGCGTGCGGCTTGGTTTCATGTCGTTTTTCGTCAAGGCCTGCGCGCTGGCAGCGCGGGATGTGCCATCGGTGAATGGCCGCATCGATGGCGATGAAATGGTCTTTTACGATTATTTCGATGTCGGGGTGGCGGTGTCCGGCCCGGGCGGGCTGGTGGTGCCGATTCTGAAAAACGCCGAAAGCAAGAGCTTTGCCCAGATCGAGCTGGAAATTGCGGATTTCGGCAAACGGGCGCGGGAAAACAAGTTGAAGCTGGAAGAGATTCAGGGCGGCACTTTCACCATTTCCAATGGTGGCGTGTTCGGCAGCCTGATGTCGACCCCGATCCTCAACCCGCCGCAATCGGCGGTGCTGGGCATGCACCGCATCGAGGAACGCCCGGTTGCCGTTGCCGGACAGATCGTGCTGCGGCCGATGATGTATCTGGCGCTCAGCTATGACCACCGGCTGGTGGATGGCCGCGAGGCAGTGACATTCCTGGTGCGGGTGAAGGAAGCGCTGGAGGAACCGGCGCGGCTGATCATCGACCTGTGATTGTGGATGACAGGGCCGACGGTCGTGCGGTCCGGCAGAATTTTCGAGGTGCATGATGGCGGACTATGACGTGATTGTAATCGGGGCTGGCCCCGGCGGCTATGTGGCGGCAATTCGCGCGGCCCAGAACGGTCTGAAAACCGCCTGCGTCGAAGCCAATGCGACATTGGGTGGAACCTGCCTGAATGTCGGCTGCATTCCCTCCAAGGCATTGCTGCCTGCTTCTGAACAATATGAAGAAGTGGCGAGCGGTGGCCTCGCCAGATACGGCATCACCGCAGAAGCTAGGATCGACCACAAGCAGTTGATGGCGTCCAAGGACAAGGCCGTCCAGGAACTGACCGATGGCATCGCCTTTCTGTTCAGGAAGAACAAGGTCGACTGGCTGAAGGGGCACGCCAGCTTCGAATCGAAGAATTCGGTGCGGGTTGGCGATGACGTCCACAGCGCTAAGAATATCGTCATTGCCACCGGTTCGTCGGTCACGCCGCTCGCCGGGGCGGATGTCGATAATGACAAGGGCATCATCGTCGATTCGACGGGCGCGCTGGCGCTGCAGAAAGTGCCGAAGCATCTGGTGGTCATTGGCGGTGGTGTCATCGGGCTGGAGCTGGGTTCGGTCTGGCGGCGGCTGGGCGCGGAAGTGACGGTGATCGAATTTCTCGATCAGATCCTGCCGGGCATGGATGGTGAAGTCCGCAAGGAGGCTGCAAAGCTGCTGAAGAAGCAGGGCATGCAGATCCACACCAGCACCAAAGTGACGGCAGTGAAGGCCGGCAAATCCGGGGCAAAGCTTACGATGGAACCGGCCGCTGGCGGTGAGGCGTCCGAACTGGCGGCCGATGTGGTTCTGGTGGCGATCGGCCGGCGGCCCAATACCGACGGGCTGGCGCTCGACAGGGCCGGGCTTGCCACCAATGCGCGCGGGCAGATCGAAGTGGATGACTATCTGTCGACCTCCGTGCCCGGAATCTGGGCGATTGGCGATGTCACGCCGGGGCCGATGCTGGCGCACAAGGCCGAGGATGAAGGCATTGCTGTTGCCGACAATATGGCCGGGCGCACTGGCTATGTGAATCACGCCGTCATTCCGTCGGTCGTCTATACCACGCCGGAAATCGCTGGTGTCGGCCTGACCGAAGAAGCCGCGCGCGAACGCGGCGAAGTGAAAATCGGCAAATTTCCGTTTCTGGCCAACAGCCGCGCCAAGGCCAATCAGGATACCGATGGTTTCGTCAAGATCATTGCCGATGCCAGAACCGATCGCGTGCTGGGGGCGTGGATCGTCAATCGCCTCGCTGGCACATTGATTGCCGAAGTCGGGCTGGCGATGGAAATGGATGCCTCGAGCGAGGATATCGCGCTGACCTGCCATGCCCACCCGACCCATGCCGAGGCCATCAAGGAGGCCGCCATGGCGGTGACTGCAAAGCCCATCCACATTTGACGCTGGCAGGCGCGCAGCGGGGCCTTTGGCGACGGGCGGGGTGACGGGTGGACAGCGAAGCCCTCGATCAGATCCGGCGCATTTTTCTCGCGCTTGATTATGTCGGTGTCTTCATTTTTGCAGTCACTGGCGCGCTGGTTGCCATCCGCAAGCGACAGGATTTCCTGACCTGTGCGTTTTTCGCCGGCATGACCGGCATGGGCGGTGGCACCATCCGCGACCTGCTGATCGATGCGCCGGTGTTCTGGATCGGCCACAGCTGGTTTCTGATGGTCTGTCTGGTG
>CAZIAA010000054.1:0-8564 GCA_964537365.1 uncultured Sandaracinobacter sp. | reverse complement strand
GGCGGCTGCTGCGAATCATTTCGTCCACACGGCGCCCCTCATGGATCACGACGTCCGCATCCATCCGGATGTGGTCTGCCTGGATTTCATCCACCAGGCTCTTGCCCCATTCAGCTTTTTGCACACACAGCATGGATCGCGCCTAACCAGATCGATTCTTAAAGATAGCTGAATCCGGCCCTCCGCCGGATCGCCAACAGTCGTTCAGAAGCACAGCCCCGCATCCGCCTGCCAAACAGGCAACGCGCAGCTGTAACTGACCGACGGCTGAGCGCTATTAACGACATCACGTCGCGTCCTTAATGATTTTTGCAATGCAGCACAACTACAGTTTGCCCGGATCGCGGCCGATCCAGGCTCAGTCGTGGCCGTCCGGCGTTCAACTGTTCGGCAATGTCCCGCGGGCATAGGCGGCATAGTCCGACATCATCTGCCGGGTCAGATCGCCGACTTCGAAATTCCACGGCCCGATCGAACCGACCGGGGTAACTTCAGCGGCACTGCCGGTCAGGAAGCACTGTTCGAAATGCTCCAGTTCTTCCGGCCAGATCACCCGTTCGATCACCTTGATGTCGCGGCGCGCGGCCAGCTTAATCACCGATTGCCGGGTGATTCCGTTCAGAAAACAGTCCGGAATCGGCGTGTGCAGTTCGCCATCCTTGATCAGAAAGATATTGGAGCCGGTCGATTCGGCCACCTGCCCGCGCCAGTCCAGCATCAGCCCGTCATCATAGCCACGCGCATTGGCATGGTGCTTCGACAGCGTGCAGATCATGTAAAGCCCGGTCGCCTTGGCCGTGACCGGCGCGGTATAGGGCGCCGGTCGCCGCCAGGGCGCCACTTCGAGGCGCAGTCCCTTGGCCAGCGCTTCCTCGCCGAAATAGGCGCCCCAGGGCCAGCAGGCGATCGCCAGATGGATTTTCGTCTGTTGCGCAGCGACGCCCATCTGCTCGCTGCCGCGCCAGGCAATCGGCCGCACATAGACATCGCCATCGCCGGCGGCCTGCACCGCCTGCCGGCAGGCGTCGGCAATCTGTTCCGAAGTCCAGGGAATCTCGAATCCCATCACTTCCGCCGAATGGCGCAGGCGGTCGCAATGTTCCCGCAATGCGAAGATATGGCCGTCGTAGGTGCGCATGCCTTCGAAAACCGCGCTGGCATAATGCAGGGCATGGGTCAGGATATGGACATTGGCCTCGCGCCACGGAACCAGCTTCCCATCGAACCAGATCGTGCCATCCCGATCCGCATAATCGCCTGCCATACCGCCCGCCATACCCTTGCGTCTCCTGAAGCGAAGCTCCGCCGCCTGGATTGGCGTACGGACATCATCTGCCGCGCGGCACCTGCCGGCATCGCGCAACGGCGCGCTATCACGTTCCGCCGAAACTGGTCAATGCGAAGCGTGGCAACAGGCGCCCCGGCTATGGGCCGGCGGAATCCTCCGCCACGGACGCATCCGCAGTTGCACGGCCCCGGCGGCAGAATGTCGACAGCCCCGGCAAACCGAACAGATCCGGCGTGACGCCCTCGACCGCGGCCGTTTCCGCTTTTTCCAGCAGCCGGTCCAGTTCCGCCATGGTCGCCGCCATGTCGGCGCTGTCATCCTGGCGCCAGACTGCAAATGCGCGCCACAATATGGCTGCCAGCGCTGCCCGCCGGGCGCGCCCGCGCAGGCCACTCACAGACATACCAGCCAGCAGCGCCAGCCGGCGCAAATGCCCGCCGATTCGCCCGGCCACCAGCATTGCCACGCCCGGGTCCCGCGCCTGCCAGATCGCCAGCACGGCGGCGCGCTCGGCCTGCAGCACGTCAAAGCCCTGCATCAGCCCGTCGAACAGGCGCTCACGCACGGATTCGCCATCCGTTGCAGCGGCCGCGGACTCGGTGGCCACGCACTCCAGCAGGGCGGCAATGGCGGCCTGACGATCGCCCAGTGCAATGATCAGCTCCGCCGGCGCCAGCCCGGCGGCGGTGGCCGCGCCTTCCACCCGCGCTCGCCGCCAGCCCGAATGCGTGATTTCCTGCAGCCAGCCGGCAAGCGCGCGTTCAGCTGGCGAAGCGGCCATCAGCGCTGGCCTTCCTCGCTGGCATCCATGGCCTTTTCCGCCAGTTCCGCGGCTGCATTCGCCAGTTCCCGGGAACGATCCGCCGCCGCCCGCACGGTCGCCCGCATCAGGCTGAACAGCACGCCATCGGCATCCAGAACCTCCAGCCCGGCTTCGGTCGTGCCGCCGGGGCTGGTGACCTGTTCGCGCAGCACCGCGGGCGGGCTGCCCGATTGCCGCGCCAGTTCCGCTGCCCCGGCAATGGTCTCCAGCGCCAGACTGCTGGCAATGTCGCGCTCGAGGCCAGCCGCCTCGCCGGCCGTGGCCAGGGTTTCCATGAAGCGGAACAGAAATGCCGGCCCCGAACCGGACACCGCCGTGACGGCATCGAACAGCGCTTCATCCGACAACCAGACGGTCTTGCCAGCGGCTTCCATCAGCCATGTCGCGGTTTCGCGGTCGGCTTTGGCTGCGCTGGCGGCATAAAGGGCGGTGACGCCGCGACCGATCCGCGCCGGCGTATTCGGCATCATGCGAATGATGCGGGCATCGGGGAAAAACCGTGCAATCGTCGCCGTGCGCACCCCCGCCAGCATCGACAGGATGAGCGGAGTCGCCCCCAGCATCCGGGTCAGGTCCGACACCACTTCCGGCAATGTCTGCGGCTTGACCGCCAGCACCACCAGGGTCGGATTCGCCGCCAGATCATGCGCGGCGCGTATATCGGCAACGACATTGCCGGCGAATTCCTCCGGCAGGCCGCCGGGCGCGGGATCAATGACGGTGACAGCACTGGCTTCCAGCCCCGCCTGCAGCCAGCGTTGCAACAGGCTGCCCCCCATGGCGCCACAGCCAAGCAGCCAGACCCGCCCGAGACAATGGCCCGCGGGCATATGACGTATCTGAGACATGCGCCTGCCCTAGGATGCCCCCGGGCTGTCGGCAAGACTCCGCACCACCGCCAGCATCGCGCAATTCCGTCCGCAGCGGTGGAAATCCGCTCCGGCAAGGCCTTACCCGCTGCACGCCATTCCCTTGGCCACGCGCGGCAATGTCATTATGGAGCAAGCTGGAAGTGCCCGGAAAAGCAGCGGGGCGGGGCGCAGGCGGATCGTGAGAAGGAGCGAGAAATGAACATGATGGCTGGGATCGCGCTGAAGGGCGAGATGAAACCGGGCTTCGAGTCGGTGCTGACCGAGCCGGCGCTGGCGTTCATCGCCCATCTGCACCGCATGTATGAACCGACCCGGCAATCCCTGCTGCAGGCCCGGGCCGAGCGCCTGAAATGGTGGGCCGAAGGCGATGCGCTGGATTTCGCGCCGGAAACCTCCAGTGTGCGCGAAGGCGACTGGAAAATTTCCGGCACCCCCGATGATCTGCAGGACCGGCGCGTCGAAATTACTGGTCCCTGCGACCGCAAGATGATCATCAATGCGCTCAATTCCGGCGCCAGCTGCTTCATGGCCTGTCTCGAGGACGCGACTTCCCCCACCTGGGACAATATCGTCGACGGCCAGATCAACCTGCGCGACGCCGTCGATGGCGTGATCGCGCTGGAACAGAATGGCAAGTCCTACAAGCTGAATGACGAGACCGCCGTGCTCATGTGCCGGCCGCGCGGCTGGCACCTGCCCGAATCGCATCTGTTCGTGGATGGCGAAGAAGTGTCCGCGTCGATCTTCGATTTCGCGCTGTATTTCTTCCACAACGCCCGCACCCTGCGGAAAAAAGGCTCCGGCCCGTATTTCTACCTGCCGAAGCTCGAACATTATCTG
This sequence comes from uncultured Sandaracinobacter sp., assembly GCA_964537365.1. Lineage (GTDB taxonomy): Bacteria > Pseudomonadota > Alphaproteobacteria > Sphingomonadales > Sphingomonadaceae > Sandaracinobacteroides. The sequence goes on along the minus strand of CAZIAA010000054.1, from coordinate 4,741 downwards.
GAAGCGCGGCTGTGGAACAATATCTTCGTCACCGCGCAATCCGTGCTGGGGCTGCCGATCGGCAGCATCAAGACCACGGTTCTCATCGAAACCCTGCCCGGCGCGCTGATGGCGGATGAAATCCTCTATGAACTGCGCGACCATATCGCCGCGCTCAACTGTGGCCGCTGGGACTATATCTTCAGCTATATCAAATGCCATGCGCAGGATGCCTCCAAAGTGCTGCCGGACCGCGCGCAGGTAACGATGAAGGTGCCGTTCATGGCCAGATACGCCGAGCATGTGGTGCGCGTCTGCCACCGCCGCGGCGCCCATGCCATGGGCGGCATGTCGGCCTTCATTCCGGTGCGCGACGATGACGCCAAAAATCAGGCGGCATTCGCCGAAGTGCGCGCCGACAAGGAACGGGAGGCCGGCATGGGCTATGACGGCACCTGGGTGGCGCACCCCGGCCTCGTCCCCGTCGCCCGGGAAGTGTTCGACCGGGTGATGCCGAACGCCAATCAGCTGGACAAGATCCCGGCGCATGTGGCGACCGCCGAGGAACTGCTGACCCCCAGCGCCGGCACGCGCACGGCGGCGGGCCTCGCCATGAATGTGAATGTCGCCATCGGCTATATTTCCGCCTGGCTGCGCGGTCAGGGCGCGGTGCCCCTGCACAATCTGATGGAAGACGCCGCCACGGCGGAAATCAGCCGTGCCCAATTGTGGCAATGGCGGCACCATGGCGTGCTGCTGGAAGATGGCACGAAAGTGACGGGCGCCCTCATCAACAATGAAATCAAGAACCAGCTGGGGGTGTGGAAGGCCGCCGTCGGCGACAATTTCTACGAAAGCGGCCAGTATCGCGAGGCGGCCACCATATTGTCCGATCTGGTGATGGCGCGCGAACTCCCGGCCTTTCTGACCACGCCCTGTTACCGGAAATTCATGGCCTGAACCGGATCCCGCAACATCCCCGGCGCAGGCCAGCCGCCCGCCCGCGCCGCATCCGCTGCCCCCGGCCATGATTGCCCTGGAACGCCCCCTCAACATCGGCCTGCGTTTTGCAACGCTTGGCACGCGCTTTCTGTTCGTGTTCTTTCTGGCGCGCTATCTCGATGCCGCGTCCATTGGTTATTACGGCATCTTCACCGCCACCATCGGCTATTGCCTCTATGTCGTCGGGCTGGATTATTATGTCTTCGTCACCCGCGAGGTGCTGCGCATCGGCAAGGATCAGTGTGGCCGCATGCTGAAGGGGCAGATGGCGCTGGCGCTGTCCATCTATGCGCTGCTGGTTCCAGTCGCCATCCTGCTGCTCGGCCACAGCAACTGGCCCGGACATCTGGTCTGGTGGTTCCTGCCGATCCTGCTGTTCGAACATTTCAATCAGGAGGTGTTTCGCCTGCTGGTGGCGCTTTCCGAACAGATTTCCGCCAGCGTCATTCTGTTCGTTCGCCAGGGCAGCTGGGCCATTGCCATCATCCTGTTGATGGCGTGGCAGGACAGCAGCCGCGACCTCGATGCCGTAATGGCATTGTGGACTCTGGCCGGCGCCGCAGCGGCCCTGATCGGGGTCTGGAAAGTCCGCCGGCTGGGCTTGGGTGGCTGGCGCCAGCCCATCGACTGGCGCTGGATCCGGCAGGGTGTCACCGTCAGCAGCGCTTTTCTGCTCGCCACTCTGGCCCTGCGCGGCATCCAGACCATCGACCGCTATTGGCTGGAAGCGCTTGGCGGAATCGAACTGGTCGGCGCCTATGTGCTGTTTGCCGGCGTCGCCAGCGCGCTCATGGTGTTTCTGGATGCCGGCGTGTTTTCCTTCACCTATCCAGCGCTCATTCAGCACCACCACCGTCAGGAACATGCCGAAGCAAAGCGCCGCATCCGCCGCATGCTGTTCGAAACGCTGGCCATATGCGCCGGTTTTGCAATCCTCAGCCGGGAAGTCCTGCCCTGGCTGCTGCGCTGGGTCGGTAATCCGCTCTATGTGGAAACGCTGTGGCTTTATGGCTGGGTGCTGGCGGCGGCCGTGCTCAACGCCATTGCCATGGTGCCGCATTATGTACTTTACGCCCGCGGTCAGGATCGAGTCATCATCGCCAGCCATGTGATCGCCCTGCCGGTCTTTCTGCTGTCGGCGGGGCTGATTGCACCTGTCCGCCCGCTTCTGGCGGTGCCGGCAGGCGTCGTCATCGCCTTTCTGTTCATCCTGTTGTGGAAAGCATTCGCCTGCTGGCGCACAGCGCGCGCGTCCAGCTGAAGCCATGCGCCCCCGCTTCACTATTGGCGGCGGAGTGAACAATGCCTATGAACAACAGCGATTCCGCATCCATATCAGAATGCCGCCGATAATCCGAAAGTGACAACCGCTTGCAATATCTGACCCTCCTTTCCCCTGCACAGTCCAGCTGTGGTCGCCCATGGAGCGCTGCTCCTGCCATGCGGCAGGTATTGCCATCATGATCCGCTATGGCCAGCAGCACATCACCGAGGCCGATATCGATGCGGTGGTGCGTGTTCTGAATTCCAGCAATCTGACCCAGGGGCCGACCATCCCGGCCTTCGAACAGGCCGTGCTGCGCGAAGTCGATGCCAAGCATGCGGTTGCCGTCAACAGCGGCACATCGGCGCTGCACATCGCCTGTCTGGCGCTTGGCCTTGGCCCCGGCGACTGGCTGTGGACCAGCCCCAACACCTTTGTCGCCTCCGCCAATTGCGCGCTCTATTGCGGCGCCCAGGTCGATTTCGTCGACATCGACCCGCAAACATACAATATGTCGCCGCAACTGCTCGAAGCCAAATTGGTCGAGGCGGAAAAGCAGGGCCGATTGCCGAAGATCGTCGTGCCGGTGCATATTACCGGCCAGCCCTGCGACATGGCCGCCATCTACGCGCTGGCGCAGAAATACGGCTTCCGCATCATCGAGGACGCCTCGCATGCGCTGGGCGGGCGCTATCGCGGCGAACCGATCGGCAATTGCCGCTATAGCGACATGACGGTGTTCAGCTTTCACCCGGTGAAAATCATCACCACGGCGGAAGGCGGCATGGTCACCACCAATGATGCAGAACTTGCCACCAGACTGGTGCTGCTGCACAGCCATGGCATCACCCGCGACGCCGAACTGATGACGAAACCGATGGAAGGCCCCTGGTATTACCAGCAGGTGGCGCTGGGCTATAATTACCGCATGACCGACCTGCAGGCGGCACTTGGCGTCAGCCAGATCACCCGCCTGCACCCATATGTCAGCCGCCGCCATGCCATTGCCGAACGCTATCGGGAACGGCTGGCCGATCTGCCGCTGACCCTACCCTGGCAGCACCCGGACAGCTATTCGGCCTGGCACCTCTATGTCATCCGCCTGCAACTCGACCGCATCGGCGTTTCCCACCGGCAGCTGTTCGAATATCTGCGCGCGCGGGACATCATGGTGAACCTGCACTATATCCCGGTGCACACTCAGCCTTATTATCAGGCCATGGGCTTCCGCCCCGGCGATTATCCCAACGCCGAACAATATTACCGCGAAGCCATCAGCATCCCCATGCACCCGATGCTGACCGATGCCGAACAGGATTTCGTGGTCGCCACCCTGCGCGCCGGGCTGCAGCTGCCGGCAAAAGCGTGAATCCATGCGCGTGGCAGTGATCCCGGCGCGCGGCGGCTCCAAACGAATCCCGCGCAAGAATATCCGCGAGTTCTGCGGCAAGCCAATGATTGCCTGGCCGCTGCAGGCAGCCATCGCCAGCAATTGCTTCGACCGCATCATCATCAGCACCGATGATGCGGAAATCGCGGACGTCGCCCGGCAATATGGCGGCGAAGTGCCATTCCTGCGCCCGGCCGATCTTGCCGACGACCATACCGGCACCACGCCAGTGATTGCCCATGCCGTGCAATGGCTGCGGGCGCAGGGCAGCACCGCCACCGAAGTCTGCTGCATATACGCAACGGCCCCTTTCCTGCAGGCCGTCGATCTGCAGGAGGGCTTGCGCATTCTGCAGCAATCGCGCGCCGAATATGCCTTTTCCGTCACCAGCTATGCCTTCCCCATTCAGCGTGCGCTGCGCCTGCGCCCCGAAGACAGGGTGGAGATGTTTCAGCCGCAGTATTTTCACACCCGCTCGCAGGATCTTGCCGAAGCCTATCACGACGCCGGACAATTTTACTGGGGCAGAGCCGAGGCCTGGCTGGCCAATCAGCCGATTTTCGCAGCCCATAGCGCGGCCGTCCTGCTGCCGCGGCACCGGGTGCAGGATATCGACACCCCGGAAGACTGGCAGCGCGCCGAATGGATGTTCCGCGCCCGGCAACAGGCCGAACAGGCCAACGGGTGACGGCTGCGGCGTCCACCCAGATTGCTTTCCGCGTCGATGCCTCGCTCGAAATCGGCACCGGCCATGTCATGCGTTGCCTGACACTGGCCGACGCATTGCGCCAACGAGGCGCCAGCTGCAGCTTCATCTGCCGGCCGCATGCGGGGCATCTGCGCGATCTGATTGCCGCGCGCGGACATCTTGCGGCCATGCTTCCCGCCCTGCCGGCTTCCAGCTTCAGCGCTCCATCTGAGCCAGCACACGCCCACTGGCTGGGCACATCCTGGCAGCAGGACGCCGAAGATACACGCCATCTGCTTGCCACAAAAGCAGCAACGGACTGGCTGATTGTCGATCATTATGCGCTCGATCATCGCTGGGAACAGGCGCTGCGCCCCAGTTGTCGGCGGCTGATGGTCATGGACGATCTGGCCGACCG
>CAZIAA010000053.1:0-8680 GCA_964537365.1 uncultured Sandaracinobacter sp. | reverse complement strand
GGGCGCAGCCGGCAGGGCATTGATTGTTCCGGACTGGTGCAACGGGCGCGGCAACTGGCCGGCCATCGCTGCCGCCGCGACAGCGACATGATCTGCGCCGATGCCGGAGAAGATGTGGCGGCCGAAAACCTTCGCCGGGGGGATCTGGCCTGCTGGTCCGGCCATATTGCTATCCTGCTGGATGCACAGACCATTTTGCACGCCAATGCGCATTGGATGCGCTGTGTCGAAGAACCGCTGGCAGACGTGCTGGCGCGACAGGCCGTGGCCGGGCAGCCGGCGCCGAGCTGGCGGCGTTTCCGCCCCCGCTGAAAATTTGCAATCGACCGATGGCGGCACCGCTTGCCCGTGCCGGAACGCTTCGCTATGGGGCGCGCAATGCTTGTGCGTGGGGGACGTTGGTCTGGCGGGAATGCCGGGCCGTGGCAGCGCTGGAGGAGCGTTTTCGCCAGCGAAAATTGTGAGGAGAGTCGGTGTGACGGATGATCGGCAAGACAAGATGACAGATGTTCTGGATCGCACCGACCGGACTGGCAGACTGCATGATGTCGAACTTCCCGAAGGCTATCGGCCGACTGCAGCAGAGCCTTTCATGAATGATCTGCAACTGGCGTATTTCCAAGGCAAATTATTGCAGTGGAAGGAAGATATCAAAGCGGAATCGAAAATGACGCTGGACAATCTGAAAGAGGGGCCGCTTCAGGAACCGGATCAGAACGACCGCGCTTCTTCGGAAAGCGGCTGGGCGCTGGAATTGCGCACCCGCGACCGCCAGCGCAAGCTGATTGCCAAGATCGACGCCGCGCTGCGGCGAATCGAAAGCGGCGAATATGGCTATTGCGAAATCACCGGCGAACCCATTGAACTGCAACGCCTCGAAGCCCGTCCCATCGCCACCATGACTCTGGAAGCCCAGGAACGCCACGAACGCGAGGAACGCTCCACCCGCGACGATTAAGGCGCGGCAAGGCTGAGGCAAGGGGATGGATGTCGCCGCCCCGGCGACTTTCCACCATCAGCCCAACTCCGTCGAACGAGCGGCGCTTTCGCGTTCCGGTTTTTCACGCTCTGGTTTTCGCGCGCAGCCTGTACCCACAGCAGTGCGACGCATGCGACACTGCGCAGCCGGAAGGCCTTCCGACAAAGGAACATGCAACCAATCCCGCCCGGCGTCGATCAGACCGCCGGTGGCATCAGCACCATGCTATGGAAATCAGCGCTATTTTTCGTTGCGGATTTCGTCTTTCAATCGCAGCTTCTTTCGCTTCAATTCGGCAATTCGGATGGAATCCGGATGCGGCCGGCTTCTTTCGGCTTCGATCTTCCCGTCGAGTTCGCTGTGACGGGTATACAGAGCTTCAAGATGGGCGGCACTGGCCATAATGGCGACTCCTTTCCTCCTCGACTGCCCGCAGCCAGAAGAATCGAGAATCACTTCTGCGGGCGACGGGCAGTAGAACATGGAATTGCCGGCATGTCAGCAAGCGTTGCAAAAACATACACGGCATTTGCGACAGGCTGATGACGGCCGCCTGGCGGGTGGACAGGCAAGGGTGTATTTCCGGCCGGCAGCATGGCATCTTGCGCCCTGACGTGCCATGCCGGTTTGCACCGGCGTCAGGCAGGTGGCGCTGTCTTTGGCTGGCCATGGCGCAGAGGATTTGCCGGGCCAGACGGTTATCCGGGGGTAGTGATTGATGGACGAATCGATTCTGCGGGCGCGGCTGCGGACATTGACGGAAGAACATGGCGATCTCGATGCCGCGATTCTGGCACTGGCCACGGCCCGGACGCGGGATCTGCTGCAGCTTGCCCGGCTGAAGAAACGCAAATTGCGCCTGAAAGACGAGATCACTGCCATTTCGAACCAGCTGTTGCCGGACATCATCGCCTGACTTCAGCGAGGATTGCGCTTTGCCGTCCTGCGGCGAAGAATCAAGATTTTGCCGCCCTGCAGCGGCGGGATCCCTATTTTGCCACCCTGCGGCGGCGTGCCTATTATTTTGCCGCCCTGCGGCGGCGGAGCAGAGCTTCCTGTGCGACGCTGGCGACAAGCGCGCCGTCGCGGGCAAAGATCAGCCCGCGCGACAGCCCGCGCCCCGATTGCGCAGAGGGGCTTTCGGTGTCGAACAACAACCATTCCTCCATCTGGACCGGGCGGTGAAACCACATTGCATGGTCGAGGCTGGCGATGAACGGATCCGGGCCGGACGCCGGCAGCACATGCGGCAGCACTGCGGTTCCCGACAGCCAGTGGTCGGAAATCCACGCCAGCATTGCTGCCTGTTCGGTGGCCGAGGCACCGGCGCCGCTGGGGACGCGCATCCAGATCGAGCGTCGGGCATTCTGCTTGGTGCTGTGAAAGAAATGTTCAGGATGCACGGGCCGGGCTTCCACCGGCTGCTGCGGGTCGCGCAGGCGCTCATGCAGCCAGTTCGGCATGCTGTCGCCAAATTCGTCGACCAGTTCGGCAAGACCGCGCAGGCTGTCCGGGTCCGGCGTGCCGGCGGGCAATTCGAACTGGTGGTCGAAGCCGTCTTCGGCGGCGTGAAAGCCGCATTCCATATGGAAGATCGGCTCGCCATTCTGGATGGCAATGACCCGACGGGTGGAAAAACGGCCGCCATCGCGGGTGCGATCGACCTGAAAGATGACCGGCACATGTGCCAGACCGGCGCGCAGGAAATAGCCATGCAGCGAATGCACGGCGCGGGCATCCGGCTGACTTTCGACGGTGTGCATGGCCGCGGTCAGGGATTGCGCCAGGACCTGTCCGCCGAACAGCGCGTTATTGGCGTTGCTCTGGTTGATCCGGTTGCGAAACAGGTCGCGGTCGAGTCGTTCCAGGGCAAGAAGATCTGGCACATTCGATCCGTCCCAATTGCTGACTGGCGCCACATTTCCCCCTATGCATGCGGTTTCGTTGCTGCGGCTGTTCGTGGACAAGTTTTTGCTGTGCCGCATTTGCCTGCTGCTTGCAAAGCCTCGCTGTTTGTGGCGTTGTCCACGCCATGGCACAAACAGACTATGAAGAAGTATTTCCGGCGGCGACCGTCATCATCCTGCGCGACTCGACGGTCGGGATCGAGATTCTGGCAATTGAGCGCGCCAAGGGCATGGGCTTTGCCGGCGGTGCCGTGGCTTTCCCGGGCGGCAAGGTCGATGCGTCCGACGCCGCCTTTGCCAGCAACGCCTTTCAGGGTTTCCAGTCGCTGGAGGATGAAGACGCCCGCGCCCGGGTGACGGCGGCGCGCGAAGCCTTTGAGGAAAGCGGTGTGCTGCTGTCGGCAGGGCCGGCCGTGCAGCATGGCGTTCGCTCGCGGCTGCGGCCAGCGTCCGACCGGCATGAAATCGGCTTTGCCGAATTGTTGGCGGAAATCGGCCATACCCTGGATGCAAGCCGGCTGGTGCCTTTCGCCCGCTGGATGCCGCCAAAGATGGTGCACAAGCGCTTTGACACCCGATTTTATCTGGCGGCGCTGCCCGAAGGCGAGGAAATGCAGGCCGATGGCCATGAAGCCGTGCGTGCCCGCTGGGCGACGCCCGGAAAGCTGCTGGACGAAGCCGATCGCAATGAAATCAGCATCCTGTTTCCGACTCGCTGCAACGTCGCCCGCATTGCCCAGTTCGACACCGTGGCCAGCCTGCTGCGCGACCAGACTCCGCCACCCTTCATCCAGCCACAGATTCAGCAGGATGGCTGGCTCACCATTCCCGAAGATGTTGGCTACCCCTATTGGCGCGAACGGCTGGAAGGCCTGCGCCGCGGCTAGCGCCGGCAGGCGACCAGAATTCCGTCCCAGCCCTTGCTGCCGACGATCTGCAGCGCCGCCGGCTGAAAGCGCGAATCATTTTTGACCGCGGCAAACAGCCGGCGGATGGAATCCGCCCGTGTGCTGTCGGCGTCGAGTACGGCGCCCGTGCGCACGACATTGTCGATCACCATCAATCCGCCCGGTCGCAACAGCCGCGCTGCCCAATCGGCATAGGCCGGGTTGTTTTCCTTGTCGGCATCCAGAAACGCCATGTCAAAATCCGGGCCGCCGGCATCGGCCAGCTGCGGCAGCACGTCGAGAGCGGCGCCAATGCGCAGGTCGATGCGGGAATCCAGTCCGGCGCGCTGGAAATTGCGGCGCGCCACTTCGGCATGCCCGGGATCAGCTTCGATGGTGACGAGGCGACCGCCATCGGCCAGTGCGCGCGCCATGTGAATGGCGGAAAAGCCCGCCAATGTGCCGATTTCGAGAATACGCTGTCCACCGCTGCTGCGGGCCAGAACCCCCAACAGTGCGCCCAGCATCGGTGACACGTCAATGGCTGGCAATCCGGCCTGGCGCGCTTCGGCGTGCACGGCATCGAACAGCGGATCCGGGGTCAGAAGATTTGCTTCCAGCCACTGGTCCAGTTCGGCAAAGCGGGCGTCTGTCATGGCAATTCCCTTCGTTACCATTGTGCCATGCCCGTCGATCAAGGGCAAAGCCCAAGCCCAAGCATGAAAAAGGGGCCGGCCGCGCTGCGACCAGCCCCCGATATGTGTTTCAGTCCGGCGCCGCTCAGGACGAAAAGAACTGCTGCGTGCCATGCGCTTCAATGGCGGCCGCCAGCCGCTTCAGCGCGTGCATATAGGCGCCGTTGCGAACCGTCACGCCATGCTCGGTCGCGATGTTCCACACCGCCCGTCCTTCGGTTTCCATGGCGGAGCGCAGGCGCCGGTGCACTTCTTCCAGCTGCCAGTGCACACCCTGGCGGTTCTGCACCCACTCGAAATAGGACACCGTGACTCCGCCGGCATTGGCGAGAATGTCCGGCAAAACGATCACGCCTCTTTCGCTCAACATGCGGTCGGCTTCATTGGTCAGCGGACCATTCGCCAGCTCGACGATGACGCGCGCCTTCACATCCGCGGCATTGTCGCCGTGAATGAGATTTTCATAGGCGGCCGGTACCAGAATGTCGCAATCGAGGCTGATGATGTCGTCCGGGGCAAGCAATTGCGCCTTGCCGCCGGTGGCGACGCCGGCCAGATCGCCGTCTGCCTTGGCGGCGAGCACGGCTTCGACATTGAGCCCGTTCGGATCATAGAGGCAATAGCGTGAATCGGTCACGGCAACGATGCGATAACCGGCCTGCGCCATCAATTTCGCCATGAAGGTGCCGGCATTGCCGAACCCCTGGATGGCAACGCGTGCGCCATCCTCGACGGCCAGTTCGCTGCGCAGATTGTGCAGCAGATAAAAGCCGCCGCGCGCGGTGGCGTCGTCGCGGCCGAGCGAGCCGCCCAGCGCGATCGGCTTGCCGGTGATGACATCGGCGGCATTATGGCCGACGATGGTCGAATATTCATCGGCCATCCAGCCCATGATCATGGCGTTGGTGTAGACATCGGGGGCCGGAATGTCGCGGTTCGGGCCGATGGTGCTGGCGAACGCCTGCACATAGGCGCGCGACAGCCGTTCCAGTTCGGAGTGCGAGAGTTCGTGCGGATCGACCTGCACCGCGCCCTTGCCGCCGCCAAAGGGCAGGTTCATGACGGCGCATTTCATGGTCATCCAGAAGGCGAGCGTTTCCACTTCGTCGACATTGGCGTCGGGGTGAAAACGGATGCCACCCTTGGTCGGACCGCGGGTGTCGTCATAGCGGCAGCGCCAGGCCATGAAGGCCTTGCGCGAGCCGTCGTCCATGCGGATGAGCAGCCGGGTCTTGGTGGTTTCTCGCGGGTGTCTGAGCTTTTCCAGAACTGCGGGATCGAGGCTCAGATGGTTGGCTGCGTCATCGAGCCTTTCGAGGGCGTCAGCAAGCACGCGAGGCGTCATGGCTTGATCTTTCTGTTGCAGTTGAGTCGCGCGTTTTTACGCGTCCTTTTGCGTCTGCACAACTTCCACGATCGTCAATTCTCGCTCATGGCCATCCCGGTCCGGCCATAAAATGGATTGCCCCTCCCGGAGGCCGATGAGGCCGGCGCCCACCGGTGTCAGGATGGAAATTCGTCCGGCGGAAATGTCTGCGTCTTTGGGATAGACCAGTTGATATTCCGCTTCGCGGCCGCTGGCGGCGTCGGCGAAACGCACGCGCGATGCCATGGTCACCACATCGCGGCCAATGCGGGCACGGCTGTGCAGCCGGGCGCGTTCGATTTCGCGCAACAGCAATTCGCTGACCTGCGGCAGCCGGTCCTCGATGCTGATGGCCAGATCGGTGAGCGTTTCCGCTTCGCTGTCGATCATGTGGATGGGTGGGCGCCGCGTGGCTTTGTTGCTGCTCATGGCTGGAATTTTCTGTTTGCGCACCGCCATCGGCACCGGACCAAGCCGGGCCGATACGGCGCTTGTGGTAAGGATATTGTCTGGGAAAGAAAGGCAGTTGCCTGCCCGGGGTGCCCCGGGCCTGGAACGTCAGACGCCAAAACCCGGGGCTAGGATCCCCGCATGGACCGCCCCCATTGCTGGCGGAACCGGTAGTTGAAAAACGCGACTGGCATGGCGGCCATGATGTCCTGTCGGGGGCGGCAAGTCAAACCCCCGGCTGTGCATGGCGCACCGGCCAGCGCAACTCGGGCGGCGACAGGCCGGAGCGGATGCCGGGTCGGTAAAAACGGGCGCGCCCCTGGTTCAGGACGCGCCCGCTGCAACCCGGGCCGGCAATGCTGTGGGGGCTGCTGCCGACCCGGAAAGTGAATTTGCCGAACTGTGCGGCGGAATTACTGCACCGCTGCGTTCAGATCGACGACTCGCAGATAGGGCGCCTGGGCTTCAAAGCCCTGCGGGAATTTCTTTTTGGCATCCGCGTCCGACAGGCTGGGCGGGATCACCACTTTTTCGCCCGGCTGCCAGTTGACGGGCGTTGCAATGCCGGCCTTGTCCGACAGCTGCAGGGCATCGACCGCGCGCAGGATTTCGCCGAAATTGCGGCCAATGGCTGGCGGATAGGTCAGGATCAGGCGGATCTTCTTTTGCGGGTCGATGATGAACACCGAACGCACGGTCACGATCGGATCGGCTTCCGGATGCACCATGCCATAGAGATCGGAGACCTTGCGGTCGGAATCCGCCAGAATGGGGTAATCCACCACTGTGCACTGGGTGCGGTCGATGTCCTTGATCCAGTCCTTGTGCGACTGGCTGCTGTCGACCGAAAGCGCGATGGTCTTGACGTTGCGCTTGTCCCATTCCGGGCGCAGCCGCGCCACTTCGCCAAGTTCCGTCGTGCAGATCGGGGTGAAATCCGCCGGGTGGCTGAACAGCACGCCCCAGCTCGATCCCAGCCAGTCGTGGAAGCGGATTTTCCCCTGGCTGCTGTCCTGTTCGAAATCCGGTGCGATCTGTCCAAGCTGGGCGCTCATGAGCTTCTTCTCCTCGGGGCTGTCGATAATCTGTGCGCGCCGGTATGCGGACTTTTTTCGGAGTGAAGCAAGCGCTCTTTGGTTGCCCGGCTAAAGAATTTCTTTAGCCGGGCAAGTACCGCGTGGCTCAGTCCAGCGGCCCGGATATGGGGTCGCACACCGGCCGCACCAGCCCGTCGCCAATGCCATAGGCCCAGCCGTGAATGCACAGTTTCGCGCCGGATGCCCAGGCCTTGCGCACCACCGGATTGCGCGCCAGCGCCTCCACCTGCGCGCGCACATTCAGTTCGGACAGGGTCTTCGCTGGATCGTCGCTGCCGGCGATTTCCCGGGCATGATCGTGCTGGATGGCGCGGATGGGCGCCACCCAGTCGCCGATCATGTCCGAGCGTTCCGGTCCCATGGCGGCGGCGACGCCGCCACAGCCATAATGGCCTTTGACGATGATATGCTGGACATGCAGTTCCTCGACGGCGAACTGCAATGATGACTGGAAGCTGAGATCATTTTCCCGGGTCTGGTTGGCGACATTGCGGTGCACCAGGATCTGGCCCGGCTCCAGCTCGAACAGATGCTCGACAAGCACGCGGCTGTCGACACAGCCGACCAGGAAATAGGGCGGATTCTGACCAGGGATGAGGCGGTGGAAGAATTCCGGATCGGCAAGCTTCTTGGCATTGGCCCAGTTCTGGTTGCGAACAATCAGGTCGATGAGGCCGTCCGGTCCCTGCTCCTTGGCCAGCCGTTCCGGCTCCACATGGTCGGTTGTGTCTGTCATAGATCCATCCATCTTTTTCGTGTTTCGGGCGTCATGTCCGTGATTCGCAGCGCCGGCGGGCGTTGCGGCTGCGCTGGCCGCCAGAGCGAGCGCGCTTCCCAGAGCACTGAATTCCGCCATTTTCAAGCATTGGCAGCTGTTTTCTGTCGCTGCTTCGCTGCTGTCGGCGTGGCGGGGGTTCTAGGATGGGCCGGCTTTGTGCTATGCAATGGGCAGCCAGCCGGAAATGACGCCGGCCCGGTTTTACGGCCGTTTTCCGCAGGATGCTGCGGGGTTGCGGCTGCTCTGACCGGGATTTTCGGAATTGTGGACGATGTCGTCCTGAAGCTGTCTGGCAGGCGGGAGAATGCGGATGGTGAATGATCCAGCTTCAAAAAGCCCGGCATCGGCCGATTCGGCGTCGGATGCGCCGGCCCCGCGCGGCGCGGCATCCGGCGAACCCGCATCGCCGCCCTCCTTCGAACGAATCTCGCTACTTGCCCAGGATATTACCGCTTGCGGCATCGACCGTCAGTTTCGTCACCTTGCCCTCGGGCGTCAGCACGTTGACGATATAGACCAGC
>CAZIAA010000052.1:0-8681 GCA_964537365.1 uncultured Sandaracinobacter sp. | reverse complement strand
CCGAATTATTGACGGCGTCGGTCACCGTGCCGCCACCCTCACCAGCCTTCCAGCCAGCAAGGAAACTCACCAGGTTGATGACATCGCCCGCATAAACATATTCCGACAAAGCAAAACGCAAAGTCCGCGTGCCGTCGCCATGGTCCACTTCATCCAGCTCGGTCTGGTTCGGATAGGGCTTGCGCAGCACCTTGGTCGCACAGATCGTCTGTACGTCCCCAGAGGACGCCGCAACGCTGCGATCCCCCAGCCGCGCAAAGCCCTGCCGCTCCACCTGCAACACGATCTTCGCCGTGCCATTCGGATCGAGCGGAAACTGATCGACGCCGGCCAGCTCGAAATTTCGCTCGGTGCGGTCATCGCCATTGCCGGGGAAACTGCCCGCCGTGGCGCCCCAGCTGCCGCGCACGGCCAGAACCCAGCCATTAGATTCGATCGATGCCGTATAGGCCGGCGCCCCCGCCTGTGACAGGCTGGCCACGCTCGCACTCTGTGCCTGCGTCGAATTCGCAGGCGCCAGCAACGGCACAAAGGTCAGCGCCGCCGCGCTCGCACTCTGCGCCTGGCGGCCATTGGCCGCCACCAGGCTGCCAGTGGTCGACAAAGTCGCGCTCGATGCCGACTGCACTTGCCGCGCATCGCTGGCGCTCAACACCGGCACTGCCACCAGCACCGCCGTGCTCGCGCTCTGTGGCTGCCTGCCACTGACAACCGGCAAGGTCTGAATCGGATGGGCAGACAGTAAAGCCACGCTCGCCGCCTGCGGCTGCCAGCCATGGGCGGCGCTCAAATGCATGTGCGGATGACGCCATGCGCGTTGATCCGGGCCGGGAAAAACCAGCCGCCGGCCGCGCAGGCCGAACGTTACCGCCATGGCGTCAGGCCGGGTCGCCGATCTCGGCCTTCCAGGATCCGATATCAACCGTCCCGGACGAAAGCACTTGCGATCCGCACTCGGTCACATACAGCAATTTCGAGTTGCCGCTGTCCACCAAAGCCAGATGCGTGGCGGTGCCCGGCGTCGTCACGCTGACGCCATTCTTCGCCCCAACAGTTAATTTCCGTCCGGAAATATCGCCAGCGGCCTTGGAAAAATCCCCGCCCGTCATGCTGGCGGTGGCCAGTTTCGCCGACTGCGCGGCGCCATAATCCGCCGGCGACGATGGCAGCACCAACATTTCATCGGCGGTGGCAATGCCATCCAGCGCCAGATCAATGAGATCTGGATTGCAATATTTTGCCATCTCAATTTCCCTTTGTCAGATAATTCGGATTCGATAGGGCGCCATCAATGCACTGGCGGCAAAAGGCAGTTCGCCGAAATTGCCCGGCGCCACGGCCTCCCGATTGGCGTAAAAATGCGCCGCCAACAGCAAACAGGCCTGTTTCAATGGCGTCGGGCATTCGCCGATGGGGTAACCCGCCGCCAGTTCGATATTGACTTCGCCAGCCTCTGCCAGATCCGGCCACACCTGTCCGGCGCGCAACCGCAACTGGTATCCGATATGCACCGGCTGCAACAAAAAGGCGGTGGATGCCAGTTGCGCCGGATTGCCGTCCGCGCCGTCATATTCGATGCCGATCACATGGTGGATCGGAAATCGAACGATATTCCACCCCGCAGCCGGGAAAAGCGTGTCCCGGACAAATTCCGACCGATAAGTCAGAACATGCCCGGTCACGCTTTCCACATGCCGTTCGGCCGCCGCTGCATAGGCCAACAGAATGCTGTCCTCGTCCGGATCATCCACCCGGCATTGCGCCCGCAACTCGGTGGCTGACAGCAACGGCAGGATCACGGCCACAACCCGCGCTTACGCCTGATCGGCCTGCGGATTATCGCTGCCATGTCCGCGCAGCACATTGACGGCAATCGGCGTCGGCGTGGCATGGGTGCCGGAAAAATCCGCCATCACTTTCAAATACCGCCGCCCACCTTTGTAACCAACGCGATAGGAGGCCGCCGCCGCATGCGCCGCCACCAACGCCTTGACGATACCGCCCGCACCAACCGTCGCGCCCAGAATATCCCCATCCGCCACCGGATCATAAGTGGCGTCATCGTCGGAATGGGTCACCACAAACTCGACCTTGTTGTTGGTGGTGAACGTGATGCCGCCGACGCCAACCGAAATCACGATCTCGGCCGAATTATAGCCCTGCAGGTCGATGGCCGCGGACGTCGCATCGGCGGACAGCGCCGCCGCTCCAATTGCCGCCACCACATTCAGGCTGGAATGCAGATCTTTCATTTTTCATTCCTCTCAAAAAACAGGCGCGGGCTTTGGCCAGCCCGCGCCCTCTCGCAGGCATCGCGCAAAAGCGCTTTTTCAGGTGCTGATCTTCATCGCCTTCGCGGATTCGAAATTGACGATGCCGCCGCCAACGCGCTTCGTGGTGTAAAAATGCACGAACGGTTTGCGCGTGTATGGATCGCGCAGGATGCGGATGCCGAAGCGGTCGACGATCAGATAGGTGCGGGCAAAATCCCCAAACAGGATCGGGAATTTATTACTGCCCACGTCCGGCATGAAATCATCGGTGTAAACCGGCTTGCCCAAAATCGTCGGCACCGGCGCGGCTGCGGTCGGCGGCGCCCAGACAAAAGCGCCCTCGGCGTCCTTGAATTTGCGCACCGTGGCCATGGTCTTGTCCGACATCAGCCAGGCCGCCGCATTGCGGTATCCGGATTTCAGCGCGAAATACAGGTCGATCAAGGCATCCGCCGGGCTGACCGTGGTGGTCGACGCGGCAAAACCGCTGGCATTGCCGCTTTTGACAAAGCCAATCTTGCCCCAGGCATGGGATGCATTGTCGACCATGTCATAGGCCAGAATCCCGCGCGGCTTTTTCACGCCATTGCCGTTGATAAAGGCATTGCCTTCCTGCTCGGCAAATTCGATCGACACTTCGTCCGCCAGCCAGGCGGCAATGTCGATGCGCGCGTCATCCAGCACACCTTGCGTCGCCGCCGGATTGGCATAGATTTCGCCGGTGTTGATGGCGATTTCGCGCAAGGTGGGCGTGGCCGTTTCCGGCCGGCTGTCTTCCTCGCCAACCCAACCAGACGTGGCGCCACCCATGCTGACCAGCTTGCGATAGACATCGCCGGAAATGCTGATCGTCCGCGCCAATTGCCGCATCACCGAATTGCTGCCCAAAACGCGGTCGATGGTGTTTTCCACCGTGTCCGGCACCAGATAACCGCCGTCCGGATCAGACTGCGTCGTCAGCCCGGCCTTGATTTCCAGATCGCGAAGCCCGGCATCCACGCCTTTGCGGAAAAATTGCCCGAACGCCGCATGATGCGCGGCCACGTCCGGCGCCACACGGTCGCCATCGCCACCGATGCGCAGCGCGGCAATGGCCGCGTTGGTTTCATCCAGCGCCTTCTGCAGGTCGCTGATTTCGGCGTTGATGCGGTCAACTTTTTCGGTCTGCACCACATCGGCCATGCCGGCCTTGATATCGGCCAGCTCTTTGTCACGCTCGGCTTTGAAAGTCTCAAAAGTCTTTTGCAGTTGCGCCAGAATTGCGCCAGCGCCGCCAGAATCTGCGCGAACGCCGACCAGCCCGCGAGCGCGGGTGTTCAGTGCGATAGTCATTTCGTTTTCCTATGACTGTATTGTTGCAATCAGCCGCTTTATCGCGGCCGGGTCGAGGTCAGCGTCTTGCATGACCGCCGGGGCAGCGTCGCGCGTGCCCCCGGTTGCCTCTCGAAGCATCCGGCGCCGCTCGGAACGCGGCACGCCGGATTGCGCCAGCAGGGCATCCAGCCGCCGTCTGGCGTGGATTTCCGGGCGGGCAGCCGCATCCGCGTCACTGCCATTTTCGCCATTTTCTCTATCCATGATGCTATCGGCAAAGCCCTTTTCAACCGCATCGCGGGCGGTGAAAAAACTTTCCGCATCCATGTATTTCTCGATCTCGGCCCGCTTCAATCCCGTGCGGGCTTCGTAAATATCGATCTGGGCGCCATCGATCTGCGCCAGGGTATCGGCCGCCGCCGCCAGGTCATTGCGGTTGCCAATGACAACACCCCAGGCGTTGTGGATCATCAAAAACGTGCCCAGCCCCATGCGGATATCATCGCCGGCCATGGCGATATAGGATGCCGCCGATGCGGCAATGCCCATGATCTCGACCGAAACGCGGGCCTTGTGCTGGCGCAATTCGTTGAAAATCGCAAAACCTTCGAACACATTGCCGCCCGGCGAATTGATCCTGACTGTCACATCCTTGGCGCCGATCGCGCGCAGCGCGGCATTCATCCGCCGCGCGGTAAATCCGCCACCAGACCAGGGATCTTCGCCGATCATGTCGTAAATGGTAATGGTGTCGGCCGCATCGTCCACGGCCGCCACCGGCATATCCGACCAGCGCGCCAGTGCATCCGATGGCACGTCCCACTGATAGGCGGCCGGCTGCCGGAACGCCTGAATTTCAGGCAGTTTGCGTAGGCTCATTGCCGTCTTCCTTTTCAGGGTTATCGTCGCGCGTCATGTTCGGCGGCGGGTAATAAATATCGCCGCCCTCGCGCGGATTGGCGTCTTCCAGACCGCGCACTTCATTCGGGCTCCACACCCCCCACTGCATGCCCCTCACATAGGCTTCCCAGCGCGCCTTGATGTCGCCACGCACCAGCGCCGCGCGGTTGAACCGCGCATACAGATCCGGGTTGGCATCCAGCAGCGACAGGTCGACCGTCTGCTCCCACATGGTCAGATGGTCTTCCAGCGTGAACGAAATAAACCCGATCGATTGCTGTTCGATGCCGCTGCCCCAGCTGGTCGTTTTCTCGGTATCGCCGATCATGTGCGGCGGCACGCCGAAAAACATGGCAATGTCGCGCTGCGAAAGCTTGCGGCTTTCAATCCACTGCGCGTCCTCGGAGTTCATGGCAATGGGCTCGTATTCCATGCCCTCTTCCAGAATCAGGCTTTTGCCTTCCTGCTCGCCACCGGCGCGGAAACTCTCCAGTCCGGCTTTCAGGATGGCCACGGCTTCCGCCGTCAATTTGGCCGGATGCCGCAACACACTGCTGACTCGCGCGCCATTGCGAAAAATGTTCACGCCATGCTGTTCCATGGCCTGCGACAGGCCGATGGATTCGCGGGCAAAGGCAATGACAGACAGGCCACGCACGCCATCCAGCGTCAGGCCCAGCAGATGGAAAACCTCCGATTTCGGCAACACCACCTGCCGGCCGTTGGCAGCGGTGTATTCGTAAACCACGGACATATCGTCCAGCTGGCGCACCTGCACCCGATCCGGGTGCATCGGCACCAACGCAATCACCCGGCCGCGGCTGCGCACGATCAGGGCATAGGCATTGCCGCGCAGCAACAAATGCGCCTGCATCATGCGCCGAAATGTGGCCGGCGTCTGCCAGCCATTGGGCTTGCGGCGCAACACCTGCGCCGCTGGCTCATCACCCGCCTCGATGCGCGTGCGCTCATCCACCCGGCGCTTGATATGCAGCGGCAAATTCGCCACCGCCCCCGATATCAGCCGCACGCAGGCATAAACCGCGGCCACCCGCAACGCGGATTCCGGCGTCACCGGTCCGCCGGCGCCAATATCGCCGCGCATCGCGGCTTCCAGTTCGGCCGGCGTCGAAATCAACACCCCGCCGCCCATGTCGGCGCGCGGCTGCGCCCGCCCCGGCGGCGGCATGCGGCCCAAAAACCAGTCCCAAAAGGCCATTACAAAACCAGCAGCCCGCGCGATTCATAGACGCTCGGGCCGGTCACTTCTTTCGACATCGCCACCCCCGTCGCCATCGCCAAAGCTACCATGCCATCGATGCGGCCAACCGATTTCGCCTTGTCCAGTTTTCGGTTGCCCGCCGGATCGCGCTGCACCACGGCGTTTTGCGCGCACATCTTCAAAACCGGATGATCGCCATGGCGCATGCGCTCGTGCAGCAATTCGATTTCCAGTGCGTCAACGGCTGGCGACATCGAAACAAAGCCCTGGCCCCAATCGACCAACGGCCAGCTTACGCCCTCGATTTCCATGTGCCGGCGCAAAACATCCATGCGATACCTGTCAAAAGCCAAAGCCTGCAGATCCATGCCAGCCGTCCAGTCGATGATGTCTTGCACCACCACCGCGTAATCGATCGACTTGCCCGGCGCCGCATGCAAAAATCCCTGCTTCGCCCACAGGTCATAGGGCTGGCGATCCTCGCGCGCGCGCCCTTCAATCAGATCGCGCGCCATCCAGAAAAACGACTTCACATGCCAGATGCCGGCCTTTTTCGCGATCAACACCAAGGCCGTCAGGTCAGTTGTCTGCGACAGGTCCAGCCCGCCATAAACCGGCCCTTCGAAAAACGCGCTGTCGTCAACAGCGCCGGAATTCGCGCCCCACAGATTGGCGCCCACAAACGGATCGAACAGCGAAACACGCTGGTTCAGAAACAGATTGCGAAAACTATTCTCTTTGCCCGGCAGCCGCTCGGCTTCGGCGGCCAGAACCTCCATGTCCGCCACCGACCGAAACTGGCTCAACGCCGGGTTGGCGGCCTTCCACGCGCGTCGGCTGTCCAACGCGGCATCCGGTTCGGCGGCATAGACATGGCACACGATGCGCGGGTCGGCGCCCGACTGCGCATCGTCGATCCATTGCGACAACAATGCGCCGTCGGTTGGCGCCTGCGTTGAAATAGCCACCAACATCGGCGCTTCATGCGCGCCCTGGCTGGTGACGATGGCGTCAAAAAAATCATTCGACGGGCCGGTCACCTGGCCAACTTCGTCCAGAAAGGCCAGCACCGGCGAAAGCCCATGCGCCGTCTTTGCTTCGGCCGCCAGCGCCCGATATTCCGCCGCCATTTTCAAGCCGACGATGCGTTTGCCGCTATCCACACAGCGCACCCGGTCGCGGATGGCGGGTGAGGCATTCGCGATATCGCGGGCATATCGGTAAATGATCGCCGCCTGATCGCGCGAAAGCGCGCCGGAAACGATCTGGGCATTGCGCCGCGCCTCCGGCCCGACCAGGTGCGCCAGCACCAGGCAGGCAATCAGCGCGGTTTTGCCATTCTTGCGCGCGATCGACAGGATCGCCCGCCGCGTCCCGGCCCTGTTGTCGTAAACCGCCCGGATGAACTTTTTCTGGAACGGCAAAAGCTTGAATTTCGTGCCAGCCAGAACGCCGTCCGGCACCACCAGATAAGTTTCGATGAACTGGATAACCGCAGCAGCCCGGCTCCGCTTCCGCGCTCGCGCCACCCGATCACTCCATCAAGTCACCCCACGCCGCGCACGTTCGGCAAAGCCGCGGCCATCTCCCGCGCCGATGGCCAGATATGCCGGGGCGCCGCGCCGCGCAGGGCCGTGAAATCCGCCCACACCTTGGCAAAAACGCTTTCCGTGCTGGTGTCCGGCGCGGCCGCTTCCCACAGCGCGTCCGCCCAGGTCCGGAAGAAATCCACAATTTCATCAGATACCGAAATATCGAACTGTTCAGCGCGCAGATTTTTATTCAGATTCATCGATCCCCGGCACACCATGCGCAAGTCCCGGCCTTCCACGATCGCCACCTTGGCGTGAATATTGCTATCCCGGAACGCATCGCGGCCAAAACATTCCATCATTGCCCCGGCATAGGCCGGCGAACGTGAAAACACTGCGCGATCAACCATCCACCGCGCACGGCGGACAAGCCCGTCCGAACGCAGGCTGGCCACCTGCTCGATGTCATACAGACCGGCCGACCAGGTCGAAACGAACACATCGGCGTCACCGCCGGCCTCGCGCACCATATGCTCCAGCACGTCAATCATCGAAAACTGACCGGCCGTCAGGCCCGTCACTTCGTCACCGGCGCGCAATCGGCCAATGGTCTCGGCCGCGCCTTCCAGCCGCGACGCCACAAAATACCGTTGCTGATGCGCCCGCCGCACCAGCCGCGGCGTGGTCAGAACATCAGCCATATCAATTCAGCAGCCCGTCGCCATCGTCGGCAATCGAATTTTCAACCTCGCGCGCCGCCGCGCGCCGCTTGCCCATGTCGCGCGCCTCGCCACCCTTGGCCCGGGCATGCAGGCTCAAACTTCGGCGGATCGAAAGAATGCAGGCCGCATGCATCTGGATCAGCGCCTTTCGCGGATTCACCACCGGCGTGCCCTTGTCCGTCGACAAAACCGACCCCTCCGCCGCCATGTCGCGCTGCTCCCGCTCCATCGCCGCCATTTCGCGCGCCAGAAAAGCCGCCAGCTGCAATTGATGCGCGGTCCACTCCGACCGCGCGAACTCCGCCAGAATGTCGGAAAAGAAAACCATCTCCGCGCCGGTCAACGGCACCGAACTCGGCGCCGCCACCGCCTGCTGCGATCGGCGCGCCACATCGAGGCTCGCCGCGATGCTATCCGACCGCTTCCGCCGTCCCGCCATTTCCGAAAAAACTCCATGTCACGCGCGCGCACTGCGCGCAGGCGCGCGAAACAACCTCTCAAAAACCACGAAACCACGCGCAACGCGAAAAGGAAAAAACTGTATTAGCGATCCACCCGACCTCATACCCCCGGTGTCCCGGCCATCGGCCTCAAGTTTTGACCGCCCCCCCCGGTCGCCAGCGTATCGCCGCGCCGAAAATCCGCGCCGCGCTGCCCGCCAGCCGCCGCCCCAGCGCCGATCAGGACGCCGCACGGCCCCAACGCCACGACGCCGCCG